>JAZRZQ010000085.1:0-2469 GCA_045601445.1 Eubacteriales bacterium
CGTATATTTTGGGTGTAATGCGGTCGCCAAACCTTTACTCCCATTATATCACGAAGGTTTTTTATTACATATACTAAAGTATTTTATCGCCCCCAGTAGAACTGGGGGTTGTTTTCCACGCCTTAAGGCACCAAAGCAAAAGGGTCGAAGAAGCTTCTTCGACCCTTTTCATTTTCGTTTTTCATCAACCCAAGCCTGAAGCTCTGCCAAGCGCTCCGGAGAAAGCGCAGGCGTATGTTCCAGAGGGTTTTCAAGACCTGCCTCGCAATACTTAAAAAAGCCCATCGTGTGAAAAGCGAGAAGTTCGTATTCCACAACGCAGGTGAATGGACGAAGCACGTCGAGATATGCGTCAAGGTGTGCAAACGAATCATTCAGCCCGGGAACGATTACAGTTCTGACGACGACCTCTTTTTGATTTTCCTCCAAATACCGAAGCGTTTCCAAGGTATTTTTGATTGAGGAGCCGGTGTAGCGCAGATAGTGCTCATCATCGAAAAATTTCAGATCCAAAAGGATGCGTGAGGCTTGAGACAGCACCTGCTTGACGCATCCGCCCGTCGGAATGGCGCCTGAGGTATCCACGGTCACGGAGATCCCTTCATCAAGAAGAAGGGACATCGTCTCGGCCAAAAAAGGCGCTTGAAGCAGGGGCTCGCCGCCGGAAAAGGTTACGCCGCCTCGGGATTGAAAATACGGACGGAAGCGCAGGAGCTTGCGAAAAAGCTCCTGCGGAGAATATTCCCGACCGCTTTGCAAGTCCCAGGTATCCGGATTGTGGCAATAGACACAGCGCAAGGGGCAACCCGCCATAAAGACGGCACAGCGAAGTCCCTCTCCGTCCCTCGCCGCCATACTCTCAATAGAGTGAACAAAACCTTTCAAATTTTCCTCACATCTTCTCGTGGAAGGTACGCGAGATGACCTCGAGCTGTTTTTCCTTGGAGAGCTTATTGAAGTTCACGGCGTAGCCGCTGACGCGAATCGTGAGATTGGGGTATTTGGTGGGGTCTTCCATGGCATCAATCAGTTTCTGGCGGTTCAGCACGTTGACGTTCAGATGGTGCGCGTCCTGCGCAAAATAGCCGTCAAGCACCTGCTTGAGGTTGAGAATCTTATCCTCATCCGTTTTGCCGAGAGCGTCGGGCGTGATGGAAAAGGTGTTGGAAATGCCGTCTCGACAGCAATCAAAGGGAACCTTGGCAACGGAATTAAGCGAGGACAATGCCCCCTCGAGATCACGCCCGTGCATCGGATTCGCACCGGGCGCAAAGGGCTCTCCCTTCTTCCTGCCATCGGGAGTGGCACCGGTTTTTTTGCCGTAAACCACGTTCGAGGTGATGGTGAGAATGGAAAGCGTATGCTTGGCACCGCGATAGGTCGGCGTTTTGCAAAGCTCTGCATAGAAAAACTCAGCGATCCAGCGCGCGATCTCATCGACACGGTCATCGTCGTTTCCGTATTTCGGGAATTTCCCTTCCGTCTTAAAATCGACGATCAGACCGCGCTCGTCCTTGATCGGCGTTACCTTGGCGTAGCGAATGGCGCTGAGGCTGTCGGCCAAAACGGAAAATCCGCTGATGCCAAAGGCCATCAAGCGCTCGGGCTCAACGTCGTGCAAGGACATCATCAGACGCTCGTATGCGTAGCGATCGTGCATATAATGGATGACGTTCATCGTATTGACGTAGAGCTTTGCCATCCAAGAAGCGTATTCGCGAAAGGCCTCAAGCACCTTGTCGTACTCCAGAGGCTTCTCCTCAAAGACCTTGCCAACAGGCGCGATCTGTTCACCGTGGATCTCATCCTTACCGCCGTTGAGCGCCATCAGAAGCACCTTGGCGAGATTGCAGCGCGCTCCGAAGAACTGCATCTGCTTGCCCGTTTTCATTGCGGAAACGCAGCAAGCGATGGAATAGTCATCCCCGTAATCGCGGCGCATCACGTCGTCGTTCTCATACTGAATGGAATCGGTATCGACCGAAACGCGGCAACAGAATTCCTTAAAGGGATCGGGCAAGTCCTTCGACCAAAGAACCGTCAAATTCGGCTCTGCGCTCTCCCCGAGGTTATAGAGAGTCTGAAGGAAGCGGTAGCAGGTCTTGGTGACGAGCGGTCTGCCATCCTCGGCCACACCGCCCAAGGAGACCGTTACCCAAACGGGATCACCCGCAAACAGATCGTTATACTCGGGCGTTCTCAAATGGCGCACCAAGCGCATCTTGAGCACCAGATCGTCGATCAGCTCCTGCGCCTCGGGTTCAGTCAGAGCACCGTTTTTCAAATCGCGCTCAAAGTAGATATCAAGAAAAGCGGAGATTCTTCCGATGCTGTTGGCCGCGCCGTTTTGCTCCTTGACCGCGCCCAAATAGCCGAAATAAAGCCATTGCACCGCTTCCTTTGCGTTTTCGGCGGGTCTTGTAATGTCGCACCCATAGGTCTCTGCCATCGTAACAAGCTGCTTCATAA
>JAZRZQ010000086.1:0-46423 GCA_045601445.1 Eubacteriales bacterium
GGGCTGTAAAGCCCGTTTTTTGGATGTTCTTGCGTACCACGCCGAGCGAATCCTCGCTGCAATCGACAAAGGTGGCGGACTTGGCACCGCGGCTGATGGCCTCGAGTCCCATCTGTCCCGAGCCGGCAAACAGATCCAAAAAGCTCTTGCCTGCAAGCTCGAACTGAATGGCGCTGAAGATACCCTCCTTTGCCATTTCGGTCGTGGGACGAACCGCATCCCCTGCAAGCGTAGCAAGACGGATGCCCTTGGCCGTTCCGGTAATAATTCTCATCATAATCTTTTCATTCCTTTTCCGTTCGTTTTTGATGATAATGGTCGTAAATTGCTTGTGCGTTGGCGCGGGAGATGCCGCGAACAGCCGCCAGCGTCTCGACCGAAGCGGCGCGGATGGCCTGCACGGTCTTCATTTCCCGCAAGAGCAGGGCGGCTTTTTTCTCCCCAATGCCCTCGATGCGAGTCAGGGACGAGGTTTTCACCGTTTTGCGGCGGCGTGAATCCATTCTGGAGAAGCCGTAACGGTGGACCTCCTCCTGAATCCGATAGATGAACTGAAACAGAGCGGGATCGTGGGCGATGGAAATGTCGTGCTCACCATCGGTGAGACAGCGTGTCTTATGAAAGGAGTCCTTGACCATTCCGAACACGGGAATCGCTAGGCCAAGCTCCGAGAGTGCGCGTTTGACGGCACTGACCTGTCCTGCCGCACCGTCAGCCAGAATCAGATCGGGCAGAGGAGCAAAGCTCTCGTCCCCATCAAGGTAGCGCTTCATTCTGCGCTTGACGGCCTCGTACATAGATTCGGGATCGTCGGGGCTTTGACGGTCAACGGTAAAGCTCTTGTAGGCACGCTTGAGAAAGCGAGCGTTTTCCACGGTGATAATGCCCGCTACGGTGATGGCGCTTGCGGAATTTGAAATATCAATGCTCTCGATCCGCTCGGGCAAGACCTCAAGGGAAAGCGCCTCGGCCAATTTGACGAGAACCTCCTCGTCCTTTTCGAACAAAGCGCGGCGGTGAAGCGCCGCAGCGCGGGCATTTTCGGATGCAAGCTCCATAAGACGCTTGCCTTCTCCCCTTTCGGGAACGCGGAAGCGAAGCGGCGCTTCTCCCGCGCGCGCCAAGACCTCGGACAACAGCTGAGTCTCTTCGCAAAACAGCTCGGCGGGCAAAAGGATCTCACGAGGGCGCAGATCGCGCGCGCGGTACAGATCCACCAGCATAGACGAAAAGCTCTCCGCGCTGAGAATCTCCTCAGCACCGAAATGGAAGTTGGTGCTGTCGACCACGCTTCCCTCCCGAATGGAAGTCAGGTTGATACAGCCGCCCAGCTCATCCTGAAACACGCCGAATACGTCAGCCTGAAAGTGCAGATCCCGCACAACCTGCCGTTTGCCTGCCAGCGTCTCGAGCGCGCGGATCTGATCGCGCAGGGCAGCGGCGCGCTCAAAGGCCATTTCTTCGCTGGCCTTCTGCATTTCCTCCTGCAATTTGGCGGCGATCTTTTTGTGATCGTATTTCAAAAAAAGAATGACGTCCTCGATCCTGCGGCGATACTCTGCGGGAGAGATCTTACCCGTGCAAACACCGATGCATCGGCCGAGGTGATGATACAGACACGGCCTTCCCTTTCCGATCTCCTGCGGAAACCTTCTTTTGCAGGTCGGAAGAGAAAAGAGCCTATTGGCCGTATCAATCACGCTCCGCACCGCACCCGAGGAGCTGTACGGCCCAAAGTAGCGGGAACGGTCGTGTGCACTTTCCTTGCGGCGGGCAAACAGCAGACGGGGATATTCCTCCTCCAACGTCAGACGGATATAGGGGTAGTCCTTATCATCCTTGAGACGGATGTTGTATTTCGGCTTGTGAAGCTTGATTTTTTCGTTTTCAAGAATCAGAGCCTCCGCTTCCGTTGCGGTAACAATTGTTTGAAAATCGGCAACGTTCTGTACGAGCTTTTCCGTTTTCGGCGGATGCTTGCCGCGATTCTGAAAATAACTCAGCACACGGTTGTGCAGAGCCTTGCTCTTTCCGACGTAAATGACCTCGCCCCGACTGTTAAAGAAAAGATAGACACCGGGCGACATCGGGAGGGTTTTGGCTTTTTCCAATAACGCCGCGGGCGACAGAACGTGCGGTGCGGTACGAATCATAGAACCTCCCTATTACAAAAAAATCCGCTCACCCGAGCGGGTAAGCGGAATGAATCAATCATTAAAGCCTGCAAGAATCAAATTCGAAAGGCCTTCCAAAGCGTCCTTCTCATCAGCACCGTCTGCAATGATATTGATGCGGGTGCCTTTGGTGATTCCCAATGACAGTATTCCGAGGAGAGATTTCGCATTGGCTCTGCGATCGCCGCATTCTACCCAAAGAGAACTTTTATAAGCATTTGCTTTCTGAATAAAATAGGTAGCGGGTCTGGCATGCAAACCGACGCTGTTCAACACCGTAACTTCCTTTGAAATCATATCAGTCTCCTATCAGACAGTCCTTTTCGTATAATAAAATCATTATAACAGTTTGATTTCAAAAAAGCAAGCATTTTTTTAAAATTCCTCGCAAAAGTGCCCCGTTTCATGAAAATTCGCGGAAAACGCCGCAAAACTGCATCGCCATTGCCAAAGCGCGGGAAGCGGCATGGAAACGAATCTGTGCACGGTCCGGCTTTTGAGAGCCGAATACACACCGCTCGACCAGATCTCTCTTTCCGTCCGTTACGGCGATATAGACACAGCCGACCGGATCGGTCTCGGTCGCGCCGCTCGGCCCTGCAATGCCCGTGATGCCAATGCCGATTTTGCTGTCGGCAAGGCGCTTTACGCCTCTTGCCATGGCAACGGCACATTCCTTGCTGTAAACGCCCTTGGATTTGAGCAGTTCGGCGGGAACACCGAGCAGGCACATCTTTTGCTGTTCCGTATAGCTGCAAACGCCCAGGGACAGCACCGAGGATGCCCCCGCGATCGAGGTAATCCGTTCCGACAGAAGGCCGCCCGTGCAGCTTTCTGCCGTCGCAAGCGTGAGATCGTGCTTGGCGAAGCGAGAAACCAAGGCGGATTCGAGAGATTCCTTTTCCCGTCCGTAGCAAAAGTCCATCACCTCGGAAGGAAGCGAGTCGATAAGCTTTCGGCACAGCTCGGCCGCCTGCTCCTCGGTATCGGCAGAGGCCGTGACGTGCAATTCGACCTCGCCGGAGCCCGCGTAGGGCGCAAGGGTGGGATTGGTCGAGCCACGCATCGTTTCGGCAAGGATCTCGTCGAGCTTGGATTCGGAAATGCCATAGAGCTTTAGGATGCGCGTGACGAGGGTGACGCCGCTGATGGCCTTGAGGCGGTCGGAGAGGCGGTGCTCAAAGAGCATTTTCATCTCGCGCGGAACACCGGGGAGAAGAATGACGATCTTGCCCTTATTTTCGATCCAAAGGCCGGGCGCGGTTCCCCAATCGTTTTGCAGTACCTCTGCGCCCTCCGGAACGAGTGCCTGCCGCAAATTATTCTCACTCATCGCGATCCCGCGACGGGCAAAATAAGCCGTAAGAGAGGCCTTGGCCTTTTCGTTCTCCCGCAGGGGCAGACCGAGAACGGCGGCCGTGATCTCGCGGGTGATGTCATCGTAGGTCGGGCCGAGGCCGCCGGTCATCAAAACGACGTCGCTTCGGGAAAGCGCGAGGCGAACGGCCTCGGCAAGGCGATCGGCATTGTCTCCGCAGGTCTGACGGTGCAGGACGGCAAAGCCCGCACTGCGAAGAGAGCGGGAAAGATAGGCGGCGTTGGTGTCGACAACGTCGCCCAACAGCAATTCCGTGCCAACGGAAAGGATCTCACAAATTTTCATTGTTACCAGCTCCTTTTTCGAGAGAAAAAGCCCCGAACGGGTCGGGGCTTGGATCGTTTATGCGCGGTGCCACTTGGGGCCTGCGGGGGTATCCTCAATCACAATGCCGTTTTCCGAGAGAAGCGCGCGGATCTCATCGGCTCTGGCATAATTCTTTTCTTTTTTGGCGGCCGCACGCTCGGCAACGAGCGCCTCGACAGCTTGATCGTCAAAGCCCTCGCGAATCTGATCGGCGGGCTTTAAAAAGCCGAGCAGCCCGCAGATCTCCTCATAGAAAGCAAGGATCGCTTCCAGAACTGCTTTGCTTCGAGGCTCGCTGACAAAGATATTGATCTCCTTGACTGCTTCAAAGAGGCAGGCGACGCCGTCCGCGGTGTTGAAGTCGTCGTCCATCACGCGAACAAAATCCTCACGCTTGGCATCGAGCTTGGCGAGGATCTCCTTTTCCTCCTCCTTCATTTCACCCTCGGCACCGCGAAGCAGGAAGCGAAGATTCTCCTCGCAGTTATACAGACGCTGAACCGAAGCCTGCGCCTGCGCGAGGATCTCGGCGGAGAAATTGACGGGGCTCTTGTAATGAGCGGAAAGAATGAAGTAGCGGATGGCGGCGTAGCCGTACGTTTCGGCAGCTTCGCGGACGGTAAAGAAGTTACCGAGGGATTTGCTCATTTTTTTATTATCGACGTTAATAAAGCCGTTATGCACCCAGAAGCGGCAGAACGGAACGCCGAAAGCACCCTCGGACTGAGCGATCTCATTTTCGTGATGCGGGAAGGTCAGATCGACGCCGCCGCAATGGATGTCAATGGTTTTGCCAAGGTATTTATCGACCATCGCGGAGCACTCGATGTGCCAGCCCGGTCTGCCCTTGCCCCACGGAGATTCCCAATACGGTTCCCCCTCCTTGGATGCCTTCCAGAGGGCAAAATCGAGCGGGTCGCGCTTGATCTCGGACACATCAATTCGAGCGCCGCTTTCCAGATCGTCGATATTTTTGCCCGACAGAGAACCGTAGCCCTTGAAGGAGCGGGCGGAATAATACACGTCACCGCAGGATTCGTAGGCGTGGCCCTTTTCAATGAGCGTTTCGATAATGGAGATGATCGCGTCAATGTTTTCGGTGGCACGGGGATGGAAGGTGGCCGGAGCAACGCCCAGTCCCTCGGCATCGACGAAATACTCGGCGATGTAGCGATCGGCAACTTCCTTGACCGTGGTATTTTCCTCGTTGGCGCGGCGGATCATCTTGTCGTCAATATCGGTAAAATTCTGGACGAAATCGACCTTGTTTCCGCGATACTCGAGATAGCGGCGAAGCAAGTCGAAGGTCACGAAGCAACGAGCGTTGCCGACGTGAAAGTAGTTATACACGGTCGGGCCGCAGGCATACATTCTCACGTACTGATCTTTTTGTGCAAGCTCTTCCTTGCGACCGGTTAAATCATTAAACAGTTTCATACAGCACTCCTTTTAGTGGTTCGGGACAAGATAACTCCAATAGGTCTTCATATAATCGATTCCGGAGAGAACGGTGAGAAAGGCCATCACAACCGTGGTGATCCAGGAAAGATACGGTGCGGGCAAAAAGCCGAGCAGAACCGGCTCCAGCAAAATCACCACCGCCCAGATGCACTGGGAGAAGGTCTTGGCCTTGCCGTACCAGCTTGCCGCAATGACCTGCGGCTTGGAGCTTCCCATCACGACCAGACGAAGCGAGGTGACCGCAAGCTCGCGGAACATCACGATCGCACCGCTGATGACCAGCGCCAGATGAAGCGCGGCATCCTTCTGATGCAAGGGAGATGCGGCAAAGACCAGAATCGCGGAAAACACGAGAAACTTATCCGCCAAGGGATCCATAAACTTTCCGAAATCGGTAATCAGGTGATATTTACGGGCAATTTTGCCGTCGATGAAATCCGTCAGCGCGGCAAGGCCGAACACAGCGGCCGCCACCAGTCGGGAGATGATTTCTCCGTATTCACCGGGAAAGCAAAACAGACCGAAGAACAAGAAGACGGGAACAAGCAGAATGCGAATGATGGTTAATTTGTTTGGTAAATTCATATCACGAAACCTCTTTTCCGATCAAATCGTATTCCATAACGTCCTCAATGAGAACCGTAACAAATTCCCCCTTGGGGATCGCTTTGCGAGAGGAAGAAAAATAAACGACGCCGTCGATCTCCGGCGCGTGCGCGCTCGTTCTGCCGACGTAGAGCTTGACGGCGGGATCGTACCCTTCGCAAAGCACGGTTTCTCGCACGCCGATCCGAGAGGCGTTTTGCTCCTCGGTGATCGCAAGCTGAGTCTGCATCAGAGAGGCAAGTCTTCCCTCTTTGGTTTTCTTGGTGATGCGGTTTTCCATTCCGTAGGCAACCGTTCCCTCCTCGCGCGAGTAGATGAACGCGCCGAGATGAGAAAAGCGGGTCTCCTTGACGAAACGGGAAAGCTCGGAAAAGTCCTTATCCTTTTCGCCGGGGAAGCCGACGATCACCGTGGTACGGATGACAACGTCGGGCATCGCCTCACGCAGGAGCCGGATCGCATTTTCGATGGCTTCTCTGCCGCCGTGACGGTTCATGGCAGACAAAACGGAATCGGAAACGTGCTGAATGGGAAGATCGACGTAATGACAGATATTGGGATGGGATGCCATCACGCGGCAAAGCTCGGGTGTGATCTTGTCGGGATAGCAATACATCAAGCGGATCCATTCGAAGCCGAATTCCTCGCCGGCAAGCTCATCCAAAAGCTCGCTGAGGGCAAGGCGACCGTAGAGATCCTGTCCGTAGAGGGTCGTATCCTGCGCGACGAGAATCAACTCGCGCACACCGAGCGAGCGAAGGGTCTTGGCCTCGGCAAAGATGCTCTCCTTCGTACGGGAGCGGAACGGGCCTCGGATGGCGGGAATGGCACAGTAGGTACAGCAGTTACTGCAGCCCTCGGCAATGCGAAGGTAGGCAAAGGCGTCGTGCGTCAGGACGCGGTCACCCTCCAAAGCCAAGGCTTCGGGGGCGCTGTGACGGTAATACTTCTCACCGGCAAGAACGCGTTCAATGGCCTCGACAATATGCACCTCTTCCCCGAGGGAGAGAACGGCATCGACCTCGGGCACGGACGCCTGTAGCTCCTCAAAATAGCGCTGAGCCATACAGCCGGTGACGATGATGCCGCGAAGCGAGCGGTTTTCCTTAAGCCAAGCCAGATCGAGAATGTTCTCGATTCCCTCCTCCTTGGCGCTTTGGATAAAGGCGCAGGTGTTGACGATGACCACGTCGGCGTCAATATCCTCGGGGACGATCTGATACCCCGCTTGTGCCACTCGGGCAAGCATCAATTCACAGTCAACCTCGTTTTTCGGGCAACCAAGCGATACAAAAGCAACCTTTCCTTGCACAGCCAATCCTTTCACTCCGAGAAAGGCTCTTCCTCGGAAATTTGATCGAGCGCCGCCTTTGCGGTGGCGTAGTCATAGCCCTGACGGGCCAGATAATCCAACAGTTTTTTTCTGCCTTGGGGCGTTTTTGCCAAGGCCTCGACGCCGCTCTTTTTCTGCAGAAGGCGAAGAGCGCGCTTGCGATAATCCACCTTTCTTTCCAGCGCAGCTTCGATATACCGAGCGGGAAAGAGGCGGCGGGACAGCTCCTGCCGCAGACGATTCGGCCCGAAGAGCTTTTCGTCCAGACGCTTTACATACGAGAGAAAATAGCGTTTATCATCCAAAAAGCCTTCCTGCACCAGAAGCGCCACCGTTCGCTCAGCGAGAGCTTTTTCAAACGGCTCGCTTTTGCGGTGCGGATCGGTCAGATACGCTGTCATTTCGGCCGTTGTCATATCCGAAAGGGAGAGCCTTGACAGCGCTTTTCTGACGCAGGAAGAAAGCTCGGGCGGGATCTGCATCAGCGAAGGCCCTGCTTTTTCAAAAGAGCGTTGATCTTTTCGTGGGGATCGAGCAGAGCCGTAACGGAGAGATTGTGATTGAGCGCGGCGATGATGTAGGCAACGTACTTGGAAACGTCAACCTCGTGGAACCAAGCACGGGCGCGGGTCTCGGGGCTGATGTAGGTCAGGTTCGTACCGAAGATACCGTCGATCACGCCGTCCTTGACGGCCTTGTCGATCTTATCGTAGCCTGCGGTGAAGATGGCGTAGGTCGCGTAAGCATACACGCGCTTGGCCTTGCGGCTCTTCATTTCGTAGGCAATATCGAGAATGGAATCGCCCGAAGCGATGATATCGTCGGCGATGAACACGTCCTTGCCCTCCATTGATTCACCCAAATACTCATGAGCGACGATGGGATTTCTGCCGTCGACGACGCGGGAATAGTCTCTTCTCTTGTAGAACATACCCATATTGACGCCGAGCACGGAAGCGTAGTACATATTACGGTTGATCGCACCCTCGTCGGGGCTGACGACCATAAAGTTGTCCTTGTTGGGCTTCCAATCGGGGATGGTGCGGAACATACACTTCAAGACCTGATAGTAGGGCATAAAGTTGTCAAAGCCCATAACGGGAACGGCGTTCTGCACGCGGGGATCGTGTGCATCGAAGGTAACCAGATTCTTAACGCCCATCGCCTGCATTTCCTGCAGAGAGTAAGCACAGTCGAGCGATTCACGGTAGCTTCTTCTGTGCTGTCTGCCGCCGTAGAGCAGGGGCATAATCACGTTCAGTCGGTTGGCCTTGCCGCCTGCCGCCTGAATGATGCGCTTGAGGTCCTGATAATGGTCATCCGCACTCATTCGGTTCTCGGTACCGAACATTTTATATTTCACGCTGTAATTGCCGCAATCCACAAAGACGAACACGTCGTCACCGCGAACGGAATCGTGAATGATGCCTTTCGCCTCGCCCGAGGTAAAACGGGGGCACTCGGCGGGCATCAGGAAGGTGTCGTAATTGGTCCAGCCTGCTTTTTTCGCCCAGGAGACCAAGTAGTAGTCCACCTTTTCGGCAAGCTCCTTCGCACCCTCCAAGGAGATGATCTTCAGGGGAGCGACACGGTCCTGTTCTTTAAAAATTTCCTCTGCGGTCACTTTCTGTCCGGGCATGGTAATCATAATGTTTCTCCGTCCTTTGTCTTAAATATCAAGCGTTTATTCTAAATCACCGAGTCCAAGCTCGTCGTCATCTTCCTCCTCGGAATCGAAAAGCGATTCGGAATTGACCTTTTCATCCGCACCGGACTTCATCATAGCGACTGCCTTTTGAGCGATGTCTTCTGCAATTTCGGGGTGCTCCTTGAGGAAGAGACGAACGTTTTCTTTTCCCTGTGCCAATCTCTCGCCTGCGTAGGAGAACCAGCTTCCGCTCTTCTGAATGATCTCATATTTCAGAGCGATCTCAATGATCTCGCTCTCGCGGGAGATTCCCTGACCGTAGAGAATATCAAACTCGGCCACGCGGAACGGCGGAGCAACCTTGTTCTTGGCGATCTTGCATTTGATGTGGTTGCCGACCACCTCGCCCTTTTCCTTGAGCTGTTCGCCGCGACGAACGTCGATGCGCACCGAGGAATAGAAGCGAAGAGCGCGGCCGCCCGTGGTGACCTCGGGGTTGCCGTACATCACACCGACCTTCTCGCGAAGCTGGTTGATGAAGATGAACACGCACTGGCTCTTGGCGATCGCTCCGGAAATCTTACGCAACGCCTGACTCATCAGTCTTGCCTGCACGCCGACCGAGGACTGCCCCATTTCCCCTTCGATCTCACTACGGGGAACCAGAGCGGCTACCGAATCGACGACGATAACGTCGATCGCGTCGGTACGAACCAGCGCTTCGGCAATTTCAAGCGCCTGTTCACCGCTGTCGGGCTGAGAGACGAGAAGATTGTCGGTATCGACGCCGAGTGCCTTTGCATAAACCGGATCGAGCGCGTGCTCCGCGTCGATGAAGGCAGCGGCACCGCCCGCCTTTTGAGCGGATGCGATGACTTGCAGGGCGACGGTGGTTTTACCGGAAGATTCAGGTCCGTAGATCTCGACGATTCTTCCTCTCGGAACACCGCCGATGCCGAGGGCGAGGTCAAGCGAAAGCGACCCCGTGGAAATGGCGCTGACGTTCATCGTGGAATTTTCGCCAAGCTTCATAATCGAGCCTTTGCCGTATTTCTTTTCAATCTGTCCCATTGCCGTCTGGATGGCCTTCAGCTTGCCCTCCTGTGCGGCGGTGGCTGCATTTGCCTTGGTGTTTTTTTCACTTGCTTTTGCCATATCAACCTATCCTTCCACATCAATAATACTCCAAGGGTATCTTATCGTAATTATAGCACGAAAGCCTCCTCTTTTGCAAGTAATTTTTTGCAGAAGATGAGGCTTTTTTGTTGTTTTTTTTAATTCTTTGACGCCGGAAGAAAAAAGGCTCTCGGAAGGTCGGAAAAATCGCGGTAAAAGGTGGCGTTTTGCCCCTTTGATTCCATCAAAAGACGAAGGGATTCTTCTTGCGTTGCGCCGAACTCGCAAAGCAGCGAAAAGCTCCCGCTTTGGTGGGCGGCCAGAAGAACGCGGTAGAAATCGAGGCCGTCCGCGCCGCCGAAGAGAGCAAGCGACGGCTCGCGGCGAACGTTTTCGGGGATGCGCTCCATGTCAAGTGCAGACAGATACGGCGGATTTGCGAGGATGAGTGCGGGGCGCTCCCGATGAACTCTCTCCCAAAGGGCATCGCCGAGGACGTCGGCCTCGAACACGGCAAAGTCAGCACTCGGAATCAGACGAGAGGCATTGCTTTGAGTAAGCTTTACGGCGATCGGCGAGAGATCAAACGCGCGGCAGGAAAGGTCGGGACGGGCCGCACAAAGGGAGATGCCGATACAGCCCGAGCCGCAGCAAAGGTCGTACACCAAGGCGTTCTCGGGAGCAAGACGCACGGCAAGGGAGACGAGAAGCTCCGTCTCGGGACGGGGGATGAGAACACCTCGCTCGAGAGAAAATTCAAGGCCGCAGAAGAACTCGCTTTTGAGATAATACTGGATCGGCTCGCCGCCGAGCAGGCTTTCGGCGTCCCGCAGGATCGCCTCGCAAAGCGAGGGGGGGACGTCAAAGTCGGGATCGGTGAGGGGCAGATGCGCCGAAAGGCCGTTTTTTTCAAACAATGCGGAACAAAAAGCCCTTTGAGAAAAGAACGTTTCTTTTTCTTGTGAATAACGCTTTCGCAGGTGCAGAGACAGCGCGCGAGCGGTCATTGCTCCGTCCCCTCCCCTTCTTCGGGAGCGGATGGACTTGTCGGCGCTTCGGATTCCTTCGTTTGGATCCCCGCGAACACCTCTTCCTCGGGAAATTCGTCGGAGAGAGCAGATTTCAGCGCAACGATGGCGACCTCGATCATATCGTCGGTCGGCTCTTTCGTCGTCAAATGCTGCATCCAGATGCCCGGCGCGGTGATGATCCGAATGAAGGCAGAATCGTGACGTCCCGCAAAGCGGATGATCTCATAGCCGAGGCCCATCGTCAGCGGGAGCAGGAGAATCTTGAAGGCAACGTAAAGAAAACGGTTGGCATTGATGGCGGGAAACAGAATTCCGATCAAAAGGCCGATCACGATGCCGACGATCATCATCAGGATCATAAAGCTGGTGCCGCAACGCGGATGAAAGCGGCTTTGCTGACGAACGTTTTCGACGGTCAGCTCAAGCCCTCTCTCGTAGCAAAAGACGCTCTTGTGCTCCGCGCCGTGGTACATAAAGGTTCGCTTGATGTCCTCCATCAAGGAAACGAGCGCGACGTAAACGAGGAAAATGGCGATGCGAAGCACGCCCTCAGCGATCTTGCGAGGCACTTCCCACGGGATAAAGCTTGAGGCAAAGGCCGGCAGGATGACGAACAAGAGCACGCTGAGCGCCAGACCGAGAACCGTGCCGACGGCCATAATGATCCCCGTCAGATTCTTCCCGAAGCGGCGGGTAAGCCACTGTTCGAATTTGCTCTCCTCTTCCTCGATCTCCAGTGCCTCGGCGGCAAAGCTGAGCGTGGAAAAGGAAAGGATCATACTCTCCACAAAGGAGACGACGCCGCGCACCAAGGGAAGGCGGAAAAAGAAATTTTTCTTCTTGATTTCGTTCGGATGACTGTCTCGGACAATGCTGCCGTCGGCCTTGCGAACGGCGGTCGTGTAGCTCTTCGGGCCGCGCATCATCACGCCCTCAAGCACGGCTTGCCCGCCGACCTTACCCAAGCGGGACTGTTTCTTTTCTTCCATAAAGCTCCTTATTTAAACTGAAGATTGGTGGCAATCGCGGTGGCGTACTCCAGATTGGCTTCAAACAGCGGAGTCTTTGCGGTGTAGAGCACGGTATAAAGCGTTGCATTGCGCTCAATGAACCAAGCGCGGAAGGTGTATTCCTCTCCCGCAAACACGGCGGTAAAGCGAACGCTCATCGCGTCGCATCCGTCGATGGTGAGGTGGTCGCAAAGCGGATTGCCCTCGGGATCGGAGACGACGTTGAGGTTGTTGAAATTATCCTTGAACTGCTCGAAATAATACTCCTTGACGTATTGGTCAAAGCTGTTGTACTGCCAGCCCGACATATCGAAGGCGGTAACGCTGACGTTGGAAAAGTCACGATCGGAAACGTAGGCGCTGACCATTCCCGCGTCGTTGCGATTGAGAATCCACGTTTCGGGATAGTAAAAATAGTAATCCGCGCCTTCGTTCTCCGCAAGCAAAAAGCCCTCGGGTACGTTGGGGTCACGCTCGGCGCAGGAGACAAGCGAGATCGCCGTGGTCAGAGCGAGCAAAAGACAGATCAGTTTCACAAATCGTTTCATATTCGGTTTCCTTTCCTACTAAACGTTATATCAGTTGAGTGAGAATTTCGTTGGAGACGAAAAAGCCCTCCGGAGTCAGGGCAAAGCCATCTTCGGTATGGCGGGCAAGGCCGCCGCGGATCAGAGCGGGAATCTTTTGCTTAACACGGCGACAAAACGCATCGTCAGAAAGCTCGGCAAGACGCTTCCAGCTCAAGCCGCGAACGGTTCTCAGAGAGAGCATCAGATACTCGGTGCGAAGATCGTCCCGACCGAGTTTTTCCTTTGATACGATGCAGTCGCAAGCGTGATCGGCGGCAAGAAAATCCTCAAGCCGATCCGACATGGCAAAGCGATGGGAGCGATACAAAGAATGCGCCGACGGGCCGATGCCGAGGTAATCCCCGCCCTGCCAATAACGCAGATTGTGGCGGGAATAGGCTCCGTCTCGGGCGGCATTTGAGATCTCGTACTGCTCAAAGCCCGCGCGACCGAGTCGATCCAGAATGGCAAAATACATTTCGCGAACGGCCTCCTCGTCGGGAAGCGTATCGGAAACGGCGTAAAGCGGAACGGACTCGGAGAGCGTCAGGCAATAGAAAGAGACGTGAGACGCGCCGAGAGAGAGTGCCTCATCGACGCTTTTCATCAGCGACGGAAGGGTCTGCCCGGGAAGACCGTACATCAGATCAAGGCTGACGTTGTCAAAGCCACACGCTCGCGCAAGGCTGACCGCCTCGCGCACGTTTTCGGCACGGTGCAATCTTCCGATGGCCGCAAGCTCGGCATCGACGGCACTCTGCATACCGAAGCTAATGCGGTTGACGCCGACCGAACGGGCCGTAGACAGAATTTCTTCATTCGCGCTTTCGGGGTTCATTTCCAGCGTGATCTCCGCTTCTGAGGAAATGCAAAAGGAGCGGTAGAGCGCGGAAAAGATCTCCCGAAGTCCGAACGGCGTGCAAAGGCTTGGGGTACCGCCGCCGAAATAGACGCTCTCGACCTCTCGCTCCTCTCCCTCGGAGAGCTGTGTGATCGCGCGGACGAGCGCGGCTTCATACTGCTCGCGCAAAGAGAGCGCGGTGCAGGAATAAAAGTCGCAATAAAGACACTTTCGCCGACAGAAGGGATAGTGCAGATAGATTCCGAGATTATTCATCCAGCTTCAACACCGCCATAAAGGCTTCCTGCGGAACCTCCACGCTTCCGAGAGAGCGCATCTTCTTTTTGCCCTCCTTCTGTTTTTCCAGAAGCTTTTTCTTACGGGTAATATCGCCGCCGTAGCACTTGGCCAAAACGTCCTTACGCATTGCCTTGACGGTTTCACGGGCAATAACCTTGCCGCCGATGGCCGCCTGCACGGGGATCTCGAAGAGCTGGCGCGGGATGTTTTCTTTGAGTTTTTCGGCAATACGGCGCGCTCTCGGATACGCCTTTTCGCTGTGGACGATGAAGGACAGCGCGTCGACAATATCGCCATTGAGGAGAATGTCGAGCTTCACCAGACGCGAGGGAACGTATTCCGTTTCGCTGTAATCGAAGGAAGCATAGCCCTTGCTTCGGGATTTGAGCGCATCGAAAAAGTCGTAGACGATCTCGTTGAGCGGGAGCTTGTAGTGCAGCTCGGTGCGAGTGGGGGTGATGTATTTCATATCGACAAATTCGCCGCGGCGATCCTGACACAGATCCATAATGCCGCCGACAAATTCGACCGGCGTGATGATGCTGGCGCGAACGACGGGCTCGTACGCGGTAGCAATATTCTCAACAGCGGGATAATTGGTGGGGTTATCGATATAGACGGTCTCGCCGCTTGTCAAATCCAATTTGTAAATGACGCTGGGGGCGGTGGTAATCAGATCGAGATTGAATTCCCTCTCCAAGCGCTCCTGAATGACCTCCATATGCAAAAGGCCGAGGAAGCCGCAACGGTAGCCGAAGCCTAGCGCGGCGCTCGTTTCCGGCTCGAAGGAAAGAGAAGCGTCGTTCAGGCGAAGCTTTTCCAGCGCCTCGCGCAGATCGTTATAACGTGCGCCGTCTGCGGGATAAATGCCCGAAAAGACGACGGGAAGTGCTTTTTGAAAGCCCTCAAAGGGCTCTTCGGTCGGACGTTCTGCCAAGGTGATGGTATCGCCGACGCGAGTTTCCTCGAGCGTTTTGATGGAAGCGGTCAGATAGCCGACCTGACCCGAGGTCAATCGGTCGCAGGGAGAAAAGCCGAAGGTCTTCATGGTTCCGACCTCGGTGACGTCAAACTCGGCACCCGTACTCATCATACGGATCCGATCGCCCTTGGAGAGCGTCCCCTCAAAGAGACGGAAATAAACGATGATTCCCTTGTAGGCATCGTAAAACGAGTCGAAGATCAACGCCTTGCAGGGCTTTTCGGGCTCAAGCTTCGGCGCGGGGACGTATTCGACGATCGCCTCGAGAACGGTGTCGATATTCAGTCCCGTTTTGGCGGAAACGCAGGGGGCGTAGTCTGCGGGAATGCCGATGACGTCCTCGATCTCCGCCTTGACCTTATCGGGATCGGCGGCGGGCAGATCGACCTTGTTAATGATGGGAAGAAGCTCCAGATCGTTGTCCACGGCAAGGTAGGCGTTAGCAAGAGTCTGCGCCTGAATGCCCTGCGTCGAATCGACGACCAGAAGCGCGCCCTCGCACGCACGAAGGGAGCGGGACACCTCGTAGTTGAAGTCGACGTGACCGGGGGTATCGATCAGATTGAACTCGTACTCCTTGCCGTCCTTGGCGGTATAATTCATCGTGACGGCGCGCGCCTTGATGGTGATGCCGCGCTCCTTTTCCAATTCCATATCGTCCAGAACCTGCGCTTCCATCTCGCGTTTTTCAACCGAGCCGGTCTGTTCCAAAAGACGGTCCGCGAGCGTGGATTTGCCGTGGTCGATATGCGCTATGATACAAAAATTGCGAATGTTTTTCATATAGTTTTCAGTCCCGATCGGATAATTTAATCACGCGGCGGTTTTCCCTTTCCAGATCCTTTTTCAGTGCGCTTTCGCGCTTGTCATAGAGCTTTTTACCGCGACAGACGCCGATCTCCACCTTGACTCTTCCCCGCTTAAGATAAAGCGAGAGCGGAACGAGCGTGTAGCCGTCACGCTGGGATAAGGCTTGCAGCTTTAAGATTTCCTTTTTGTGCATCAAAAGCTTCCGCTCGCGAAGCGGATCGCGGTTGAAGATATTTCCTTTTTCGTAGGGGCTGATATGAATGCCCTTGGCAAACAATTCCCCCTCGGAGATGACAAGGTAGGAATCCTTGAGATTGACCGTACCCTGCCGAATGGATTTGACCTCTGTGCCAAACAGCTCGATCCCCGCCTCATAGCGCTCCTCCACGAAATAGTCGTGAAAGGCCTTGCGGTTGGAAGCGACGGTTTTGGCGGCATCATTCTTCTGCATGGTTTTCCTCTTGTAACAACGCCTCGGCGCGATCGCTGGGCAAAACGGATACTTCTTTGAGCTTTCTGCGGATCTGACGGGTACGCGTACCGACCAGCTTTTCCAGATCGTCGTTGGCGAGATTTAAGCGGCGTTGTGTATCGAGAAGAACCGCTTCAAATTTTTCAAACTCGGTACGAACGGCCCCGAGCACCTCCCACACCTCACTGCTTCGTTTCTGAATGGCAAGCGTGCGAAAGCCCGTTTGCAGAGAATTGAGAAGCGCCGCCATCGTAGTCGGGCCGGCAAGATTGATCTTATAGCTGCGTTGCAGTACCTCAACCAGTCCCATCCGAACGACCTCGGCATACAGCCCCTCCGTCGGAAGGAAGAGAATGGCAAAGTCGGTCGTGGAAGGCGGAGAGACGTATTTGGTGTGAATGTCCTTGGCAAAGAGCTTGATGCTCCGTTCCAGCGCCGTGCGGGCTTCCTTGACGCGCTCGGGATTGGCCTCCTCGTAGGCGTCCTGCAGGGCAAGATACGATTCAACCGGAAACTTGGAGTCGATCGGCAGATAAACGCTTCCCGCACCTTCTCCGGGGAGCTTGACGGCAAATTCCACTCGGTCGCGACTGCCGGGGACGGTGGCAATATCCGTCTCATACTGCTCGGGGGCAAGGATTTCCTCTAAAATGGCACCAAGCTGGTATTCCCCGAGTATGCCGCGGGCTTTGACGTTGGAGAGAACCTTTTTCAGATCGCCGACGCCGCTGGCGAGGGTCTGCATTTCTCCCAAGCCCTGATACACCTGCTTCAGACGGTCACTGACCTCCTTAAAGGAGCGAGTGATGCGATCCTCGAGCGTGGATTGAAGCTTTTCCTCGACGCTGCTTCGAATCTCGGAGAGGCTTTTTTCGTTGCTTTGACGAAGATCGGCAAGCTTCTGATCCACCGTGGCGCGGAGAGCTTCGGCATTTTTTTCCTGAAAGGCGTTCATCTGAGCCATTCTCTCGTCCATCGCGGTAAGAGAATGTTTCAAATTGGCGCTCAGATCCGCGATGCGCTGATCCTGACGGGAAAAGATCTCGCTTTGTCCCTCTCTCATCGAGCGGGAAAACGCCTGCAAGGACGAGGAAGTCTCCTCGCTGATCTCCCGACGAACGGCGGAAAGACTGCGCTCCATTCTCTCAAAAGAGCGTTCCATCTGCTCTGTGGAGACGGCTTGAGAAGCCGTACGGGAACGAAGCAGCAGAGCAATCGCCAAGCCGATGACGATCAGCAAGAGCACGCAAAGCACGATGAGATAAATTTCGGTGGTCATAACAATCCTTTCGATCGGACGCAGGGGATCAGTCGACGCTGGTTCCCTGCTGTTTTGCCTGCGCCACGGCGGCGACGTTTCTCTTATGCTCGGGCTGCGATTTGGCAAAGAGAGTCGATCCGTCGGTGTCGGCAACGAAGAAGTAGTACGAATGACTTTCGGGGTAAAGCGCGGCCATAATGGCATCCCACCCCGGATTGCAGACGGCAGAGGGAGTCAGTCCCTCGTAGATATAGGTATTATACGGGCTGTCGATCTCCAAATCTGCATAAGTGAGATTCTCCTTGCGCTCGGGCAGACAATACTGCACCGTCGCATCGGACTCGAGCTTTTTCAGATCGCGGGATTTCATACGGTTATGGAATACACCGGAGATCGGATAAAACTCCGCCGAGATTTTTCCTTCCGCCTGCACGATGGAAGCCAGCGTAATCAGCTGATCGAGGTTCATTCCGAGCTCGTCCAGTCGGGGATAGTAATCCTCCTCGAAGCGAGCCTGAAAGGCGGCAAGCATTTTATCAACGATGGCGATCTCCTTCGAGTCGGTATAAAACTCGTAGGTATCGGGGAAGAGATAGCCCTCGAGGCGGTATTTTCGGTTGGGAGAGAGCGTGATGGCGTTGAGCTTTTCCATAAAGAGATAATCGTACGGATAGTTCTGAATGGCATCGACAAAGCCCTCGCGCGTGCCCATTCCCTTGGAGATAAAGTGGTCGATGATCTCGTCAACCGTGTAACCCTCGGGGATTGTGATGGTGATGACCTGTCTGGTCTTACGATCCTTAATCAGAGAAACAAGCTGGTCGTAATTGAGGGTGCTTCTCAGCTCGTATTCCCCTGCTTTGAAGGTCAAGGCCTTTTCCGCGTCACGGTTTTTATAGCCGATATACATACGGAAAATCGAGGGATATTCAATAATTCCGTGGTCGGCAAAAATATCTGCTACCTCGGAGATGGTTGCATTTTCGGGGATCGTGACCGTCGCGACGATCTCATCCTTGACCAGCGCGAAGATATCGTTGGCCCAGCGAATGCCTACGACCGACAAAATGGCGGAAATGCCGACCACGACGGCCATATATACCAGCGTCCGCACAACGGTCGCGCGAAAGGAATCCTTCCAGGCTGCGCCTTTTTCGGTTGCCGTTTGCGTTTTGTCCGCACTTCGACGGGGCGCAGGAGCAGCCTTTTTCTCGGATGTCGGAGAAGGAACCTTGATACCGACGGCACTTCCGACGCGGGTCTCCTGCGCTTTTTGCGCCGAGGAGGTCTTTTGCGTAACGGAAGCTGCGGGAATGGCGCGGGTGCGCTCACCGGTTCCGGAAGGCTCCTTTCCCTGCGCGGCTCGCGCGGGGGCAGGCTTTGGCGGATGGGCAGGCTTTGACGCCGGTGTCGGCGCGGAAGCGGACGACTCCTTTTTCGGTTCTTCCTTCTTCTTCGGAGAGACCAGAATGTCGATGGTATTTTCTTTATTCATCGAGCTGCGCTCTTTTTCGTCGTTCATTTCATAACCTCATTTCATTGGCCAAATAGATCCAGCGCCAGACAAACAAAAGCGGCGCAGGACACTAAAAAAGCGGGCGAAAGATAAATTTCCTTGAAATTGGAGAAACGTTTTTCCCAAGCGGAGCGGAGATTTTCCTCCGCGCGCTTTTCATCGGCCTCTTCCAATTCCTTTCTGAGAAGCTCCTTGCGGCTTCGAAGCATCTCATCGTAGACGCGATCCTGATAGATCTGCTCGAGGCGGGAAAACATCAGATAAAACAAGAACAGGAACAGGGCGATCAGAAGATACGGCAGAAGAGGACTCTTTCCTGCCTGACGCAGATAATCCACCACGCCCGCGTGTATATAATAAGCGGACAAGTTGAAGAGAATGTGAAGAATGAGCGTGGGGACGATGGAGCGGGACACGGAGGCGATCAAGGCGAACATCACTCCGACAAACAAATAGAAGAAAAAATTCTCAAAGGAAAGATGTGCCATCGCACTCATCAGCGCGCTGATGCCGACGGACCAAGCCATTCCATAGGAAGCGTATTCCTCCAAAAGAACGCCGCGAAAGAGGATCTCCTCCAAAAAGGCGGGCAAGATGGCGTTGCCGAACAAAAACAGGAAGATATTGTCGCTTTCGACCTCGAGCGGCATCACCGAGGGGGTGTCGATCATCGCGGAATCGAACCAGAAGAGGCCCGCGTAGCGAAGCAGGATCACACCGAGGGCAAAGATCGCACTCAATATAGCCAAAAAAGAGATCTTGTTCGGCGCGACGTACGAAAATTTCAAGGTGGTAACGGGATTGAGATTGCGCACCCGATAGTAAAAAGCAAGCGGGATGAGATAGACCGCAAGGCGAATGAGCATCGCCGTGAGAAAGGAGTTTTCCGAAAGGCGAGCCGCCAAATGAACCAGAGTCTCGCTCATTCCGACCAAAATCATAATGACGGAAAACAAAATCGGTGCGTACAAATTGGCCTTCAGTTTCACCTTTGTTCTCCCTCAAAGCACATAGCGAAGCGAAGCTGATCGCTCAATTCTTTCCCTTTCAAAAGAGAAAGAAGCGCAAAGCCGAAATCGGCGGCCGTTCCCGCACCGCGAGAGGTGATGACGTTGCCGTCGATCACAACGGCACTTTTCGATACCTCGCGACAGCGCATTTCCTTTTCCATACCGGGGTACACCGTGGCGATCTTGTCCTTGGTCAGTCCCAGATCGGAAAGAACCGTCGGAGCGGCGCAGATGGCGGCAACGAGCCCGCCGCGACGGGCGTGCTCCTGCAGATAAAAGCGCAGTCTGGCACAGCCCTTTAAATTCAGCGTTCCGGGCATTCCGCCGGGAAGGATGAGAAGACGCTCGGTGCCGCGAAGGGAAGTGAGCGTCCGATCGCAAACGAAGGGAATGCCGTGTGCGCCCGTGACGGTGAGCGAGTCGGTGATGCTGCAAACGCACACCTCGACGCCGCCGCGACGGAGAATGTCGATCGGCGTGACGGCTTCGATCTCCTCAAAGCCCTCCGCCAAAAATACCGTTACCATATCAAAACTCCTTTGCGGATCACAATACTTCATCTACGGCTCGGCGAACCCGCTCGCCGATGACCTCGATCGAATCCATCTCACCGCGGTCGTTTACGCAGGAGATGGATTTCCAGCCCCATTTTTCAGCACAGGTCGATGCGGCCAGATACGCCTTTTTCAAATGCTCTCGATTTTCGTGAATATCCTTCTTTTCGCCGCGAATATCAATCAGTTCCAAGCTTTTTTCAACGGGAACGCGAAGCAGGAGCGTCAGATCGGGCGCGGGAAGGCCGAGCTTGAGAAATTCAAAATCGTAAAGCCAGTCCAAAAAAGCATCGTGCTCGGCGGGGGGGAGCTTGGTGAGTTGATGGATGGCGTTAGCCGTGGTATAGCGATTGGCGATGATGATCGCGCCGTTGTCGTAATCCTTCTTCCAATCGAGCATAAACGAGGCGAAGCGATCCACGGCAAAAAAGGTGGAAGCGGCAAAGGAATTGACAGCGTCGGGATCGGAACCGAAGGCACCGCCCAGATACATTTTGACCGGCTCACAGGCGGGGCTTTCATAATCGGGGAAGGAGACGAGTCTGACGTTTTTTCCTTCCTTGGAGAGCGCCTCAAACAGACGCTTGGCCTGCGTGTTTTTTCCGCTTCCGTCCAAGCCGTCAATGACGATCAAAGTTCCCATAGCAATCCTCCCGAGCATTTTCGTATAGTTATGCATACTAATATAGAATAATTATAACACATTCAAATCAAAATCACAAGGGAAAATACAATACTTTCTGAAAAAAACCGAGCTTTCTCTTGCCGAGAGGCAAAAATGGCGCTATAATCAAATAAAAGTCCATTGCATAGCATAATACGAGGTGAAACAATGAAAGTTATTATGATAAACGGCTCTCCCCACGAATTCGGCTGTACGCACCGTGCGCTGAGTGAAATTGCAAATACGCTAAAAAAAGAAGGAATCGAAAGTGAAATCCTTTGGCTCGGGATCGACCCGATCGCACCCTGCCGCGCCTGCGCCGCCTGCCGCACGATCGGCAAATGTGCGGTGGACGATATCGTCAATCGCATCGCGCCCAAGGTTTTGTCGGCCGACGGACTGATTCTCGGCTCACCCGTTCACTACGCCGCCGCAGGCGGTGCGATCAGCGTTTTCCTCGACCGATTCTTCTACGCCTACGCCGCGCGCCTTGCGGGAAAGCCCGCTTGCGCGATCACGTCCAGCCGCAGAGGCGGCGCGAGTGCGGCCTTTGACCAGCTCAACAAATATTTCACCATTGCTTCGATGCCGATCGTTTCGGGGCAATACTGGAATATGGTTCACGGGTCGAACCCCGACGAGGTGGAAAAGGACGGCGAGGGCTTGCAGACGATGCGCAGCCTCGGACGCAATATGGCTTGGCTGTTGCGCTGTATCGAGGCGGGAAAAAAGGCGGGCGTCTCTTTCCCCGAACAGGAAGAGCCGATCCGAACCAATTTTATCCGTTAAGAGCTTCATAAAACACAAAAAAGCAGTGGAAACACTGCTTTTTTGTATGTCCTTATGCCAAACGGGAAAGAATGTAACAAGAGACGTGAGCATATCCTATCAAAAAAAAGCGAGGGCCGTTATGTCAGAACGCACACGAAAATTCCTGCTGGATCTTTTAATCGGAATCGCCGTCGGTGCGGTTGCGATCGTTTTGATCCGAAAAACGTTTTTTCTGCTCTTCCCCATTGCCCTCGCTTTTTTATTTTCAGAGCTGATCCGAAAAAGCTTTCGACGCTTGCGGCCGCTCAATCCGATCGCCAAGCGGATTTTAATCGTACTGATTCTGCTCATCTTTTTTGCGCTCCTCTTTCTGATCGCGCTGATTTTAGCGGAGCGGGCGATTCGTACAAGCTCCGAGATGGCCGAATGGCTCACGGGAGAATTTGACCACATCATCGCCTTCTGCCGCGGCACGGTCACAAGGCTTGAAGCAACCGCGGGGCGTCTTCTCGGACGGGAGATGACGGGTAGCATTCTCTCTCAGCTTCCCGTCTTACTCGAAAAGCTTCTGGAGAGCCTTGCGCTGAAGCTCCCGCAATGGATCGCACGGCTGGTGGGATTTTTCCCGCGCTTTTTGCTCTCGCTTTTTATTTTTCTCATCTCTTGCTATTATTTTTCCTGCGATGCGGATCGCTTTGCCGGAACCATCCAAAAATACGTTTCCGAGGAAAAGCTCGCCTTTCTTTCCCGCACCAAAAAAAGATTCTGTCGCGCCTTGGGACAGTTTACCCGCGCGTATCTCATCCTGTATTTGCTGGTATTTGCTATGCTCTTTCTCGGGCTGATCCTGCTTCGGGTATCAAACGCCGTCGGCTTGGCGGCCACGATCGCGCTGGTAGATGCGCTGCCCGTGCTGGGAACGGGGACGGTTCTGATCCCATGGGCCTTGATTGCCTTTCTGACGGGTGAAAGCGCCAGAGCGGGCGGACTTTTGCTTTTGTACGCAATCATTTTGGTGACAAGGCAGATCCTCGAGCCGAAGATCGTAGGAGACGCGATCGGTCTGCACCCGATCATCTCGCTTCTGCTTGTGATCTCCGGCCTGAGCTTTTTCGGCCTTGCGGGAATGATCCTGCTGCCTTTGGGCGGCGTTTGCATCGCCAAGGCTCTCGAAGAGGAGAACAAAGGATAAAAAAAGAACCTCTCGTCTGTGACGAGAGGCTTTTTCTTTTAAACGCGTTCCACCTTGCCCGAGCGCAGGCAGTGAGCGCAAACGTAAACGCGGGTGTGCGTTCCGTTGACAACTGCTCTGACCTTCTTTACGTTGGGCTTCCAAGCATGGTTGGTTCTTCTGTGGGAATGGGATACTCTCTGTCCGAAAGATACGCCCTTTCCGCAAATTTCACACTTTGCCATAATTTACCTCCAAAAGCGCTGTGCGCCGTAACTTAATTGCCTGCAGTCTGAGTCTCTGCAGTCTGAGTTTCAGCCGTCGCGGTTTCTGCCGTGGCGGTTTCCTGTTCACCGGTAGCGGTTTGAGTCTGGGTCTGCTGCTGAGTCTGCTGAGTATTGCCGGACGAAGATCCGCTACCCGCAGAGCCGGACACATCATTGTTTGCCTGCGCGCCCTGCAGGATATAAACCAGCAGTACAAGCACAGCAAAGATGATCGAAACGACCGTGGTCACCTTGGACAGCATACGGTCAATGGTCTTGCCCTTGGTCTTGCCGAAAAAGGTTTCGGCTCCGCCGGCGATCGAACCGGAAAGACGGTTATCTTTTCCGCTCTGCATCAAAACGGCAACGACCAAAAAGATCGACATTGCGATCATAAGACTGCAAAGAACGGTAATCAATACATCCATATTCCTACTCCTTGGGCGAAATTAGTCGCTGATATAGGGAAGGATCGCGATCTGGCGAGCGCGCTTGATCGCAGTGGTAAGCTCTCTCTGATGCTTGGCACAGGTACCGGTGATTCTTCTGGGAAGAATCTTGGAGCGCTCGGAAACGAACTTGCGGAGTTTGGCGGCGTCCTTGTAATCGATCTGAGCTACTTTTTCAGCGCAGAATGCGCAAACTTTTTTCTTTCTCTTGGGTCTGAAAGTCTTTTGTTCCTTATCCATTTGTCTTTTCCTCCGTAAATTGATTAAAAGGGAAGATCGTCGTCTGTGCTCATTTCTTCAAAGGCGACGTCCTTCGGGCTTGCTCCGTAGGGAGCGGGGGTAGCACCGGCTACGGGTGCACCGTCATTCTTCTTTTCCACAAAGTGTGCTTCATCGGCAACCACTTCGGTGACATAGCGCTTCTGATCGTTTTGATCGGTCCAGGATCTGGTCTGAATGGAGCCGACGATCAGGATGCTCTTGCCTTTCTGGAAATATTTAGTGATAAATTCCGCAGTATTGCGCCATGCAACGATGTTGATGAAGTCAGCCTGCGGGCCGTTCTCGGAATTCTTGGAAGAATATCTTCTCGAAACGGCGATGGTGAACGAGGTGACGGAAATTCCGCTTTGGGTCTGCTTGAGCTCCGGATCGGCGGTCAGGTTGCCGATCAGGATGACTTTGTTGAAGGCAGCCATAATTCCCTCTCCTTACTTATGCGTCCACGCGCACGGTCATGGAACGAAGAATACCCTCGGTGATCTTGAATACTCTTTCAAGCTCTACGGGGAAATCACGGTCAGCGGTATACTGCATAACCATGTAGTAGCCGTCGTTGACGTCGTCAATCGGATAAGCAAGTCTTCTCTTGCCCCATTCGTCGACGTTTTCCACGACTGCGTTCTTCTCGATCATACCCTTGAATTTAGCGACGAGTTCCTGAACCTTCTCTTCGCCAAGCTCGGTATTCACGATGAAAACGGTTTCATATTTGCCCTTCAGTTTTTCCATTATGTTTACCTCCTTTTGGACATAAGCCTTCCTTGCGGGAAGGAAGAAGCACGGCATGAAAAAATTTACCGTGACACATCAAGAAATTATACACATAGCGAGCCTGTTTGTCAAGAAGATTTGCACAAACTTTTTCATTTTTTCTGTTCCAATCGCACAAAAAAACGCGCCGAAGCGCGTTTTTTATTCTTTGTTGCCGCGAATCTTCTGCCAATAGGCCTTGGCAGCCTGCTCGCTCTTGTTATCCCCGAATTCGTAATAGCGGCGATGGGCCAGATCCTTGGGCAGATACTGCCGATCGACCCAATGGTTGGGATAGTCGTGGGGATAAAGATAAGGCTCTTTTTTTTCGCCCTCTCCGAAGAAGTGGTTGTTCTTCAAAAAGGAAGGCATATCCCGTCCCAAGCCGCGTTCCAGATCCTCCTTGGCGGCGGCATACGCCAAATACGCCGAATTGGATTTGGGGCTGGTAGCCAAGAGAACGGTTGCGTGGACGAGGGGAATGCGTGCTTCGGGCATTCCGAGCATCAGGGCGGAATCAACACAGCTTTTGACGATGACGGCTGCCTGCGAATAGGCAAGGCCGACGTCCTCCGAGGCGATGACCATCAAGCGGCGGCAAGCCCCTTGCAGATCGCCCGATTCGAGAAGCTTTGCCAAATAAAAGACGGCGGCATTCTCGTCGCTCCCGCGGATGGATTTCTGCAGGGCGGACAGAAGCTCGTATTTATCGTCTCCGTTGCGATCGTACGCGGCCAGATTCCTCTGCCCCGCGCGGACGGCGTCCTCCACGGTGATAACGTCATCGGCGACGTAGTAGCAAAGCTCAAGAAAATTGAGCGAGGCGCGCACGTCACCGCCGCAATGGGAAGCAATATAAGAAAGTGCCTCGGGATCGGCGCTTTTCTCCTGTCCGGATTCGGCATTGAGCTGCAGCAGCGCCCGTTCGAGATTCTTTTGAATCTCAGCGGGCAAAAGCTCCTTGAACTCAAACACCGCACAGCGGGAGAGAATGGCCTTGTAAACGTAAAAATAAGGGTTTTCGGTGGTGGAAGCAATGAGGGTGACTCTGCCGTCCTCAATGTACTCCAACAGGGTCTGCTGCTGTTTTTTGTTCAGATACTGGATCTCGTCCAAATACAGCAGAATGCCGCCGATTCCCGCAAGCCCCTCGGTCTCGGCAAGAACCTCCTTGATGTCCTTGCCCGCCGCAACAGTTGCGTTGAGCTTGCGAAACGGAAGTCCCGCCGACTCGGCGATGAGATTGGCGACGGTGGTTTTTCCGACACCGCTCGGGCCGTAAAAGATCATATTGGTCAGCTTGCCCGCCTCCAAAAGGCGCTTCAGCGGGCCCTTCTGCCCCAAAATATGCTCCTGACCGCAGACCTCGGAGAAATCGCGAGGGCGGATTCGCTCGGCGAGCGGAATATTCATCGATCGAAGAAGCCGAGACGGAAGAGCAGCTCGGCAACCTCGACGGCGCCGCCTGCGGCACCGCGCAGGGTGTTGTGAGACAGGCCGACAAATTTATAATCGTAGATCGGGTCCTCGCGCAGTCTGCCCGCACAGATGCCCATACCGTTTTCGGTCATACGGTCCACGCCCGTCTGGGGATGGTTTTCATCCTCAAAATAGGTGATGAACTGCTTGGGGGCGCTGGGAAGCTCCAATTCCTGCGGAAGGGAGCGGTACTCCTTCCAGGCCTTGAGGATCTGCTCGCGGGTGGGCTTCTTTTTGAAGCGGATGAAGGTGGCGGCCATGTGACCGTCCGAGCAAGGAACGCGCAGGCACTGCGCGCTGATGGTGAGCGAGGTGAGATTTTCCACGCCCGTCTCGCCAACCTTGCCCCAGATCTTCAGGGGTTCTTTTTCGCTCTTTTCCTCTTCCCCGCCGATGTGAGGGATGATGTTGTCGATCATCTCGGGCCATTCCTTAAAGGTCTTGCCCGCGCCGGAGATGGCCTGATAGGTGGTAACGAATACCTCGGTCGGCTCAAACTCCATCAAGGGAGCAATCAGAGGAACGTAGCTCTGGATCGAGCAGTTGGGCTTTGAGGCGATAAAGCCGCGCTTTGTACCGAGACGCTTTCTTTGAAGAGCGATCAGGTCGGTGTGGTGAGGGTTGACCTCGGGGATCATCATCGGAACGTCAGAGACCATACGGTTGGCGCTGTTGGCCGATACCACGGGAATTTCTGCCTTGGCAAGAGCCTCCTCGTAAAGACGGGTCTCCTCCTTGGGCATATTGACCGCACAAAACACCATATCCACGCTCTCGGCGATGCGGGAGATCTCCGCGGCGTCGTAGACGGGCATAGCGGCAACGGTCTCGGAGAGCGGAGCGGCCATTTTCCAGCGGCCCTCGACGCTTTCGCCGTAGCTTCTGCCTGCCGAGCGGGCGCTGGCGTAAAGCCCTGCGATTTCAAAATAAGGGTGGTTTTCAAGCAAGGTAATAAATCTTTGGCCGACCATACCGGTCGCGCCGATAATACCGACTTTGATGCGATTCATACAGTACCTCCGTAATCGAATGGATATTTGTTTCTAAAATATACAAAAGCCAATTCCTCCCACGATGTGGTCGGAATTGGCATCACTTCCTGCCGGTCAGGCAAGAACGGTGAAGGACTCCACCGTGTTTGCGCTATCCTGCAAAGCTTATTTGTACTTGCGCTTTCTTGCAGCTTCAGACTTCTTCTTGCGCTTTACGCTGGGCTTTTCATAGCACTCGCGCTTACGAAGCTCGCTTAATACACCACTTCTGGCGCACTGGCGCTTAAATCTGCGAATAGCACTGTCGAGCGATTCGTTTTCTTTAACTCTAACTTCTGCCATCTTTTTCCCTCCCTTTGCACTTAGCGAAGAGATAAAACAAAACCAGTCTTCACGACTAACGATTATTATACTCAAAACGATAGCGGATGTCAATGACTTTTTTCTTTTTTTTGGAAAAAACCTTCATTTACGTGCGGCAAAAGCAAAAAAGGAAGTAGGAAAACGCAAAGGAGCGTGTTTCTTCCGCGCGTTTTCTCAAGACTGCCACAAGAGATTATTTGGCAACGATATTGACCAGCTTTCCGGGAACGTAGATCTCTTTCAGGATGCTCTTGCCGGCAAGCTGGGCGGCAATGCTCTCCTCTGCTTTGGCGGCGGCGATGACGTCTGCGGCCGCGGCGTTGGTGGGGATCTGAAGCTTGGCACGAACCTTGCCGCAGATCTGAACGGCGATCTCGACGGTCGCGTCGACGCACTTTTCGGGGTCGAAGGCAGGCCAAGCGGTGTCGTGCAGCATTCCCTCAAAGCCCAGACGCTGCCACATTTCCTCGGTAATGTGCGGAGCAAAGGGATTGAGAAGGACGATGAGAACGCGAAGCTCCTCGCGGCGGACCTTGCCCGTAGCGGCCAGATCGTTGAGAAGGGCCATCATCGCGGCGATGGCGGTGTTCATCTTCAGGCTTTCCACATCCTCGGTGACCTTGCGGATGGTCTTGTGGATCACGCTTTCCAATTCGGGACGGATGCCGCCCTCTTCGACGATATCCATCAAAGCCCAGACACGGTCGAGGAATCTCTTACAGCCCTTGATAGAAGCGGAGTTCCAGGGAGCTGCCTTTTCGAAGTCACCGATGAACATTTCGTAAAGGCGCATCGTATCGGCACCGTATTCGTTGACGATATCGTCGGGGTTGACGACGTTGCCGCGGGATTTACTCATCTTTTCGCCGTTTTCGCCAAGGATCATACCGTGGCTGGTACGCTTGGCATAGGGCTCGGGCGAGGTGACGGCCTTGACGTCATAGAGGAATTTGTGCCAGAAGCGGCTGTAGAGCAGGTGCAGGGTGGTATGCTCCATACCGCCGTTATACCAATCGACGGGAAGCCAATACTCCATGGCTTCCTTGGAAGCAATGGCCTTGTCGTTATGGGGAACGATGTAGCGCAGGAAATACCAGGAAGAGCCTGCCCACTGGGGCATCGTATCGGTCTCGCGCTGAGCGGGAGCGCCGCAGCGAGGACAGGTGGTGTTGACCCAATCGGTCATCTTGGCAAGCGGAGATTCGCCGTTCTCGGTGGGCTCGTAGGAATCGACCTCGGGCAGAACCAGCGGGAGCTGATCCTCGGGAAGCGGAACGGCGCCGCAATGCGGGCAATGGACGATCGGAATCGGCTCGCCCCAATAACGCTGACGGGAGAATACCCAGTCGCGAAGCTTGTAGTTGACCTTCTGCTCGCCGACGCCCTTTTCCGTAAGCCATTCGACGATCTTGACCTTGGCCTCCTCGACGGAAAGCCCGTCCAAAAAGCCGGAGTTCGTCATCACGCCCGTGGCAATATCGACGAAGGCTTCTTTTTCAATATCGCCGCCCTTGACGACCTCGATGATCGGCAGGCCGAACACCTTGGCAAAGTCGTAGTCGCGCTCGTCGTGCGCGGGAACTGCCATAATGGCGCCCGTGCCGTAGGAAGCGAGGACGTAGTCGGAAATGAAGATCGGGATCTCTTTTCCGTTGACGGGGTTGACGGCGACCACGCCGTTCAGACGCACGCCCGTTTTTTCCTTGACGACCTCGGTTCTTTCAAAGTCACTCTTGCGGGCGGCAGCCTCTTGATAGGCGCGGATCTCATCCATATTCTGCAAGCGATCCTTCCAAGCCTCGATGAGTGCGTGCTCGGGAGCCATAACCATATAGGTCGCGCCGAAGAGCGTATCGGGACGGGTGGTATAGACCTCCAGCACGTCACCCGCGCTGGTCTGAAAGCGAACCTGCGCACCCGTGGAACGGCCGATCCAGTTTCTCTGCTGGGTCTTGACACGCTCGATGAAGTTAACGTCGTTCAGACCGTTGAGAAGCTTTTCGGCATATTCGGTGATCTTGAGCATCCACTGACTTTTGACCTTGCGCACGACCTGACTGCCGCAACGCTCGCACACGCCGCCTGCGGCCTCCTCGTTGGCCAAAACGCATTTACAGGACGGGCACCAGTTGACTGCCATTTCCTTTTTGTAGGCCAAGCCCTCGCGGAAGAGCTGAAGAAAGATCCACTGCGTCCATTTATAATAGGAAGGATCGGTGGTGTTGATCTCTCTGGACCAGTCGAACGAGAAGCCGAGGGATTTGAGCTGCTCCTTGAAGCGAGCGACGTTGTTCTCGGTTACGATCGAGGGGTGAATGTGATTTTTGATGGCAAAGTTTTCGGTCGGAAGGCCGAAGGCGTCCCAACCCATCGGATACAGCACGTTGTAGCCGTCCAATCTTCTTTTGCGGGAGACAATGTCAAGGGCCGTATAAGAACGGGGGTGACCGACGTGCAGTCCCTGTCCCGACGGATACGGAAACTCGACCAGAGCGTAGAACTTCGGCTTGGAGTAATCGTCCTTCGCGCAGAAGCACCCCGTCTCATCCCAGATGTCTTGCCATTTCTTTTCTGTTTCTTTAAAGTTGTAATCCATAGTATTGATCCTCGGTTTCTTAATCTTCTTTTGCTTCAAATGCAATCGGCTCGGCCTGCGACCAGAGCTTTTCAAGCTTGAAAAAGTCTCGGTTGGCGGCATCGAACAAATGCACGATCACATCGCCAAAGTCAAGTAAAATCCAGCCGCCGCCCTGATAACCCTCCACACGGTCGGGCGTTTGGGAATCCTCCTCGCGAAGGCGGTATTCCGCTTCGTCACACAGCGCCTTCAGGTGAGTGGAAGAGGTGGCGGAAGCGATCACGAAGTAGTCTGTGATGACCGTTTGCTCGATCACCTTGAGAATACAAATCTCTTTTCCCTTTTTTTCATCCAGAACGGATGCAAGCTTTTTTGCTTTTTCGAGTGCGGTCATTCCTTGTTCCTTTCGTTTCAAATCCTCCAAGGCAGAGAGCGTCAGAGGATGGATGGGTCTGTTTTTCTCCCGAAGTCCCTGCACGGTGTGCTCCATCACGTCGACAAGGATCCGATCCAGCTCCCGTTTCTTTTCATCCGTCGAAAGCCCGTTCAGCTCCTCGGTGCGATGCCGTATTTTGCGACAGAAGGGATATTCCCTCTCTTCCTCGGTGAAATCGGCCAAAAAGAGGATCTTTTCGCTAAGCGTCATCGCGCTCTTTCCGGTCGTGTGATAAGCAACGGCCGAGCGCTCCGCTTCGGTAAGACAGGGAATCTTTTCGGCAAGAATCGCCGCGCTCCTCCCGTGAAGGACGCTCTCCGATGCAAGATCGGCATCGGTGAGAGCTACGCCGTTTTCCTTTAAATACGTCACCTGACGGGAGAGGTCCCATTCCTTGGTGGCGTCGTGGCATAGGGCGGCGAGGCGAAGCCTCTCCCTCGCCTCATCGGAACAATCAAAGAGACGGCAGAGTCGGTCGGTCTCCCGCTCGACGGAAAGCGTGTGACGAAAGCGCTTGTCCGACAGCTCCTTCTCCAAGCGCGAGATCCATTCGGCGCGATGCCCCCTCCGCGAGCCGTAGAGGCCGCGACGCGTCACAAGGTCGTGAACTGCGGGGGAAAGCGCCTCGGAGATGCCGTCGGTGAAAAGCTGACGTCGAACCTCGGTGGAAGATATTATATATGCTTTTTCGCGCAAAAGCAAGGACTCGGCACCAAATTCTTTTTCAAGCTGCTTATTTTTTGTCAAAAGCGTGTTGAAATCCTCGTCTCTTGCCATCGGGCACAAAACACAGCGCGAAACCAATTCGGGTACGTTTTTCCAGGTTTCAAAGGCTAAATACTGATCCGTTCCCATAAAGAGATACAATTTTGCCTTCGGATGGAGCGATGCGATATGGCGCACGGTAAGATACGTGTACGACACACCCTCGCTTCGGATTTCAAAATCCGAGATTCTGACCCGATCGGAGACGGGCTCGAAGGCACAGGCTGCCATACGAAGCCGATCCTCATCGGAGACGGCACCCGTGAGAGCCTTGTGCGGAGCGATCCCCGAGGGGATCACGTAGACAAGCGAGAGCTCGGCCCCCTTCAGAAAGGCGGCAAGCGCCTTTTGGTGGCCGCGGTGCGGCGGGTCGAAGGCACCGCCGAAAATGCCAATGCGCTCAGTCGTCGAACAAGGCATTGACAAACTCCTGCGGGTCAAACGGACGAAGATCATCGACCCCTTCCCCGACGCCGATAAACTTGACGGGGATGCCCAGCTCTTTTTTCAGAGAAAAGACGATGCCGCCCTTGGCAGTGCCGTCGAGCTTGGTCAGAACCAGACCCGTAATGCCCGCACTGCGGCTGAATTCTTTCGCTTGACTGACGGCGTTCTGACCCGTGGTCGCATCGAGCACGAGCAGTACCTCGCGGTCACAGCCCTCCAATTCGCGATCCAGCACGCGGCTGATCTTGGCAAGCTCATCCATCAGATTTTTCTTGTTGTGAAGGCGTCCCGCCGTATCGACGATCAAGACGTCCGCACCGCGCTTTTTGGCCGCGGCGGCCGCGTCGAACACGACGGCGGCGGGATCGGCCCCGTCGCCCTGCGAGATCATATCAATTCCGATGCGGTCGGCCCAAATGCCGAGCTGCTCGCGAGCGGCGGCGCGGAAGGTATCTCCCGCGGCAAGAAGCACTCTCTTGTCCTGAAGCTTTAAATAATTGGCGATCTTGGCGATGGAAGTGGTCTTTCCGACACCGTTGACGCCGATCACCAAAATGGCGGCGGGCTTGGTGGAAAGCTTTAAGTCAAGCCCGTCCTTCTGAAGCATTTCGGTCAGAATGGCGCGCAGGGCACTCTTTGCCTCGTCGCCGTTCATAATTCTCTCTTCGGTCACACGATCGCGCAGCTCGTCAATGACCCGCATGGCGCACTCCGCACCGAAATCGGCCAAAATGAGAATCTCCTCCAATTCCTCGTAGAAATCCTCGTCGATCTCGCCCGAGAGCGCACGGAAGAGCGCGTCGGTACGATGCAGAATCGCATTTTTCGTTTTGGCAAGGCCCTTTTTCAGGGCTTCAAAAAATCCCATAGTTTCCTCTTACTTTCCGTCGGATGCATAACGCTGTGATTCGGAGACCGCCAGACGAATGAAGTCGCTGACGCCCTTTTCCTGCATCGTAATGCCGTAGAGGGTGTCGGCCTGCTCCATCGTGCCGCGGCGGTGCGTGATTACGATAAACTGCGTTTTGTCGTTATGCTTTTTGATGTATTCGGCAAAGCGGCGCACGTTGGCCTCGTCCAGCGCCGATTCGATCTCGTCGAAGATACAGAACGGGCTGGGATTGATGCGAAGCAGAGACATATACAGCGCGATCGCCACGAACGCCTGTTCCCCGCCCGAGAGCAGGGAGAGATTTTTGATGACCTTTCCCGGAGGCTGAACGCGGATCTCGACACCGCAGTTGAGAAGATCCTCCTTGTCGGTCAATTCGATATCCGCATTTCCGCCGCCGAACAGCTCGGTAAAGATCTGACGGAAGGTGTAGCGGATCTTTTCAAAGGTATCGGTAAACATTTCGCGCATCGTCGATTCGAGATCGAAAATGAGCTTCTCCAATTCCTCCTTGGATTTGGCAATATCGGAATACTGCTCGTTGAGGAAAGCAAAGCGTGCCTGCGCCTCCTCCAATTCCTGAACGGATTCAAGGTTGACCGGCCCGATGCGACGGATGCCTGCGCGAAGCTCCTGCAGGCGCTTTTCGCCGCCGAGGGCATCAACGTCAACCGTTTCAAACGAAGAAAACTCCTCGCTGTCGGGGGTGATTTCGTACTCCTCCTGAAGGGAGCGCAAAATGCCCTCTTTTTCCTTTTGGGCGGCGGCAAGGCGGGACGAGAGGCGGGAGAAGGACTCCATTTTCCTTTCCTTTTCCGCTTGCTTTTCCTTTTGCTTGGCGCGGATCTCGGCAGACTCCTCGCCTGCGGCAGTCACTCTGTCCTGAAGGGTGCGGATGAGTGCGTGCTTGTTCTCGATCTCGGTGTGAAGGCTTTCCTTTTCCAGAGAGGACTTCTCGATCTGAAGAAGGGCTTGCGCCTTTTTCTCCTCTAACTCGCGAAGGTATTCCTCCTTACGAAGAGAACTGTCGGCAAGGCGGGCGATGGCCTGTTCGTTTTCGGTCAGACGGGCGGCGACCTGCTCCAAGCGAAGCTGCGCCTGCCCGCGCAGAGCGAGGATCTCGCCTTGCGTGATGATGAGCGCCTCGCGCTCCTTTTCCTTTTCTTCCTTCTCGATGCGAAGCGATTCCAAGGCGATGCGGTTCTCCCCTTCCTTGACGGAAAGAAGCTCCAATTCCGCACGGATGGTCACGGCGCGAAGCTCCTTTTCTCTCACGCGCTCGTCAAGCTGAAACAGCTCCTGCTCGATCTGAAGCACGCGGGATTTGGCGGCATCCATTCGCTCGGTCTCGAGGGTGAGGGCGTTTTGCGCCTCGCCCGCGCGAAGGCGAAGGCTTGACAGCTTCTCCTCCAGCACCTTGGCCTTTTCGCGGTATTCGGCTCTTGTATTCTCGAGCGTTTCGATCTTTTCTCGATAGGCGGCAATGCGTTTTTCGGCCGCCTCGAGCGTTTCCTTGAGGCGGGCAAGGTCTCCCGAACGGGACAGAACGCCCGTTTTGTTTTGTGCCTGACCGCCGGTGAACGAGCCGCCCGCGTGGACGATCTGTCCGTCGAGCGTGACGATGCGAACACCGTATTTTTCCGCGCGCGCCACGCGAGAGGCGCTTTCAATATCGCGGCAGACCAGAGTCTTGCCGAGCAAAAACTCCGCGATGATGCGGTATTTTTCCTCACTTTGACAAAGATCGCTCGCACGGCCGACGAAGCCCTCGTCGTGAACGGCGGACACGTCGTAGAGCCCTGCGCACAGGGTGTTGAGGGGCAGGAAGGTCGCTCTGCCCAAGCGATTGTTTTTCAAAAATGCGATGGCGTCCTTGGCGTTGCGGTCGGTCTCGACGACCAGATTCTGAACGCCGTTTCCGAGGGCGGCCTCCATGGCAAGGACGTATTCCTCACGGGTGGTAACGAGCTTGGAAACAGGGCCGCAAATGCCGGAAAGCTCTCCGGATTGTGCGGCACTCATCACTTCCTTGACCGAGTCTGAGAAGCCCTCGAGCAGTCTCTCCATACGAAGCAGGGTGTCGCGGCGCTGTTCGGCCTCCATTTTTTCCATTCGGCTTTTCTGCAGGCGCTCGTTTTCTTCCTCGATCTCCTCGCCCAGATGATACAGCGCAAGCTGAACGGCTCCGTTGTCCTTTTCGGCCGCTTGCTTTTCCTCGGCGGCACGGTTGGCCGCCTCGCGAAGCGCTTCAAGTTTTTCCCGCAGGGCTTCATCCTCACCGCCGCCCTGAGAGAGTCTCTTTTCCAGCTCTTTTTTCTGATCGGCGGCTGCCTGCACAAAGCCCTCGCCCGCCTTCCATTCCATAGAAAGCTCGGCGCGGGACTCGCGGAAGGAATCCATTTGCGCCAAAAGCGCCTCCTCACGGTCCACCAAGGCGGTGTAGGCACAAGCGACCGTCTCCTGCGAGAGACGGTTTTCCTCAACACGAGCCTCGATGCCGTCCATTTCAGCTTGAATGGCCTGCATTTGTGCGCCGATCTCTTCTTTTTGCGCCAAAAGCTCCTTTTCCCGCTCTCCGACCTGCTCTCCCTGAGAGAGTGCCTCCTCGCGGCGAAGCTCAATGTGGTGGATCTCGTTTTCCAAAACGGAAAGAGCGGCGGCAAGCTCGGATTCGCGCGCGGCAAGCTCGGTTGCCTCCGTGCGGATCCGCTCGCTTTGCAGATTCTTTTCCTGCGACTCGACGTAAAGGGCGTCGATCCTGCGATCGGCCTTGTCGATCTCGTCGGTCAGAGCGACAAGCTCACGGTCCTCCCTCTCGTACTGCTCTGCACCGGACTTAGAAAACGCCTCGATGGCGCCGAGGCGCTTGGCCCAGATGCCCATTTCCAGATTTTTCTTTTCCTCGGCAATGGCAAGATAGGCCTTGGCCTTGGCGCTTTGCGCCTCCAGACGCGGCAATCTTCCCTGCACCTCGGAGAGAATATCGTTGATGCGAAGGGCGTTATCGTTGACCGACAGAAGCTTCTGCGTCGCCTCCTGCTTGCGGTAGCGAAAGCGGGAAATGCCCGCCGCCTCCTCAAACAGCTCGCGGCGATCGTTTCCCTTCATGGAAACGATCTCGGCGATCTTGCCCTGACTGATGACGGAATAGCCCTCTCGGCCGATACCGGTATTGAGAAACAGATCGACCACGTCCTTGAGCCGAACCTGTTTTTTGTTCAGATAATACTCGCTCTCGCCGCTTCGGTAAAGTCTTCTGCCGACGCTGACCTCGTCAAAGTCGATCTTCATCAGATAATCGGAGTTATCAATGGTCATCACGACCTCGGCAAACGAGGCGGGTTTACGCTTGGAAGAGCCGTTGAAGATGACGTCCTCCATTTTACTGCCGCGCAGGGATTTGGCACTCATTTCGCCCAAAACCCAGCGAACGGCATCGGAAATGTTGCTTTTGCCGCTTCCGTTAGCGCCGACGATCGCCGTCATTCCTTTATCAAACTCGATGACGGTCTTGTCGGGGAACGATTTGAAGCCCTGTAATTCCAGTGTTTTTAAATACATCGGATCTTATCCTTTTTTGTTTTCTTCATTCTCGCCGAACCAGGTCAGAAGCGCCTCGCGCGCGGCCTCCTGCTCGGCCTCTCTCTTGCTGGTGCCGACACCGACTCCGATGGAGTTGGAATTGATCAATACCTCAACGGTAAACTCCTTTTGATGATCGGGGCCCTTTTCGGCAATCAGACGGTACTCCACCTTTTCTCCGGGGCTGGTCTGAACCTTTTCCTGAAGCAGACTTTTGTAATCGTCGTCGCGAAGCCTGCCGCCGTGCATCAGCCGCCCGAGGCGCTCCTCGACAAAGCCGAGAACGAAGCGCTCGGCAAGTTCAATGCCGGCGTCCAGATACAAGGCGGCAATGATCGCCTCCATACAGTCGGCCAACACGTTTTTCTGTTTTCTGCCGCCGCCGTCCTCCAACCCGCGGCTGAGAAGCATATAGCGGCCAAGCTCGATCTTTTTGGCGTATTCAAACAGCGCCTCCGCGCACACCAGCGAGGCGCGCAGTTTGGTGAGAACGCCCTCCTGATAGGTCTTGTGATCCGAAAAAAGATGGCGGGAGACGATCAGGGACAGGATGGAGTCTCCCAAAAACTCCAAGCGCTCGTTGTGCTCATACAGCACGCGGCTCTTCTTCTCATTGGAAAAAGAGGAATGCGTCAGCGCGGCCAAAAGCAGATGCAAATTTTGAAAGCGATAACCGATCAAGTCCTGCAGCTGTTCGCTTCGAGCCAAAAAATACTTTGGGTAATCCGATAATTCGGCACGTTTTGCTTCCATTGTTACGCCTCGTTTTTCTTTGCGTTTTCGCCAATGACCGAAAGAGCGGAAGAAATGTCGGACGAGGCGAAGCGAACCGCTTGCGCCACGGCACTTTCGATCGCCTCGGCACGGGATGCGCCGTGAGCCTTAATGACCGGACGGCAGGTGCCGAGAAGCGGCGCTCCGCCGTATTTTTCATACGAAAGGCGCTCGCGGAAGGCGGCGATTTTTTTGCGGATCAAAAGATAAGCCAGCGCACCGGAAAGGCCGCTTCGGAACACACGCTTCAATTCCTTGCCGATGAACTTTCCGAAGCCCTCGGAAAGCTTTAGGATGACGTTACCCACAAAGCCGTCGCAAACCAAAACGTCCGCGCCGCCGAGCGGGATCTCTCTTGCTTCGACGTTGCCGACGAACGAAAGATCGCACCGATCTTTTAAGAGCTTGTGCGTTTCGACGTAGAGAGGGGTTCCCTTGGTCTCCTCGGCGCCGTTGTTCACGAGTCCGACGCGAGGGTTCGGGAGAGAAAAGATGCCCTTCATATAAGCGCTTCCCATCTGCGCGAATTGCACGAGCTCCTCGGGCGTGACCTCGATATTGGCACCGCTGTCAAGAAGCAGGGTGGGATTGGTCAGGGGAAGAACCGTTCCGATCGCACAGCGTCGAATGCCGGCCAGCTTTAATTTGTAGATACGGCTGGAAGCACCGACCAGAAGTGCACCCGTCGAACCGGCGGACAGGAAGGCGTCTCCCTCCCCGTCGCGCAGGAGCGCAAGACCGACTGCCATGGAAGAATCCTTTTTGCTCTTTATGATACACAGCGGATCGTCCTCCATTTCAATTTTGGTGGGCGCGTGCACGATTCGAAAGCCATCGGAGTCGATGCCGTGCTTGGAAAACACCGCTCGGATGGCACTCTCATCCCCCGTCAGGACGATCTCTTCGATCTGCGGATTTTTTTTCTTTCCCGCAACCGCACCGAGAACGATCTCATCGGGCGCGTGATCGCCGCCCATCGCGTCAATGATTAGTTTCATTGTCAAAACCTACTTTATTCTTTGTATTTGCATTCCTTGGAAGAGCAAACGACCGCGCCGTTCTTCATCTTCACCAAAAGACTTCCGCAGGTGGGGCAAACGCCGCCCGTCGGCTCGTTCCAAAGAGAAAAATCGCACTTGGGGTACTGATCGCAACCGAAGAAGGTGCTCTTTCTGCCGCGCTTTTCAACGATCTCACCGCCGCATTTGGGGCAGGCGACGCCGATCTTTCTTGCCTTTTGGCGGGTAAAGCGGCAATCGGGGTAGTTTTGGCAAGCGTAAAACTCGCCGAAGCGCCCCTTTTTCAGAACGACCGGAGCGCCGCAGATCTCGCAGGTCATTCCCTCGACGACGACCTCCTCTTCCTTTTCTGCGCGCGGGGCGATCTTGCCGTCGCGCGTGAGGGTCATCGTGGTTTTGCACTCGGGATAATTGGGGCAGGCCGCAAATTTTCCGAAGCGACCGGATTTTACGATCATCCTGCTGCCGCAATTCGGGCAGGTCTCCTCCAATTCCTCCTGCGCGAGCGTGACCTTTCCGTTCTCGGAAAGATCCTTTTCCGCCTGATCGAGAAGGCGCTTGAATTCACCGTAGAAATCGGAAAGCACGGAAAGGTACTCCGCTTTCTTTTCGGCAATGTCATCGAGCTTTTTCTCGAGGTTGGCGGTAAATTCGTAATCCACGACCGTCGCGAAGTTCTTTTCCATAATATCATTCGTGACCTCGCCGAGCTCGGTCGGGACGAACTGCTTTTTATCGCGGGCAACGTAGCCGCGGTTGAGGATGGTTTCGATGGTGGGAGTGTAGGTGCTCGGTCTGCCGATGCCCTTTTCCTCCAGAACGTCGATCAGGCTTGCCTCGTTATAGCGGCGGGGGGGCTGAGTAAAGTTCTGCTTGGGACGCAGCTCCTTGGCAACCAGCTCGTCCTTTTCCTGCAGGGCAGGCAAGCGCGCCGCCTGTGCGGGATCCTTTTCCTCGTCGCTCTTCCATTCGCCGTAGGCCTTCAAAAAGCCCTGAAACGAAACGGTCTCTCCGCTGACCTTGAACAAATATTTTTTGCCGTCGGAGCAGTCTGCCTCGATATCGACGTTTTGCACGTCGACCTTGGCGGAAGCCATTTGGCTTGCCAGGAAGCGATCCCAGATCAATTTATACAGACGGTACTGCTCGCTGCTGAGCGCGTCCTTGAGCGATTCCGGCGTTTTTGCGGGATCGGTGGGACGGATGGCCTCGTGCGCGTCCTGACTTGAGCCCTTGGATTTGTAAACGCGGGGCTTTGCGGGATAGAATTTATCACCGTATTTATCGACGATGACACTCTTGGCCATCGACTGCGCCTCCTCGGAGATGCGAAGTGAGTCGGTTCTCATATAGGTAATCAAGCCGTGGCCCTCGTGCTTGCCGAGGCTGATACCCTCGTAGAGCCCCTGGGCGATGCTCATCGTACGCTTGGAGGAGAAGCCGAGTCGCTTGAACGCTTCCTGCTGGAGCTGAGAGGTCGTAAAGGGGGGCGGCGGATTTTTGACCTTAACGCTCGATTGCACGCTCTTGACGCGAAAGGAGGCACCCGCAAGCGATTGGAGAACCTTGTCGCAGGATTCCCGATTGGCAAGCGCCGTTTTTTTCTGCGGCGTTCCGTGGAAGCGGGCGAGAAACTCCTTGCCCTGCGGGGTAACAAACAAAATATGAAGTGTCCAAAATTCCTCGGGGACGAAGGCGCGGATCTCGCGCTCGCGATCCACAATCAAGCGGGTCGCCACCGACTGCACTCGGCCGGCGGAAAGTCCGTTGCGCACGTTTTTCCAAAGCAGGGGGCTGAGCTTATAGCCGAGGATGCGGTCAAGAATGCGACGGGTCTGCTGAGAGTCGACCAGCGCCATATCAATCTTTCGGGGAGATGCGATCGCGGCCTTCACGGCGGGCTTTGTGACCTCGTTGAAGGAGATTCTGCCGCCGCCCTTGCCCTCAAGCGAGAGCACCTGATACAAATGCCAGCTGATGGCCTCTCCCTCTCGGTCAGGGTCGCTTGCCAGAAAGACCTTATCTGCCTTTTTGGCTTCCTTTTTGAGCTGGGCGATCAGATCGCCCTTGCCGCGGATGTTAATATATTTCGGTTCAAAGTCGTGATCGACGTCGACTCCCAAGCTGCTCTTGGGCAGGTCGCGGATATGTCCCTGACAGGCAAGGACCTTATAGCCGCTGCCGAGAAAGCCCTTGATGGTGGTTGCTTTGGAGGGAGACTCCACGATTACAAGATGGTTTGCCATAGTTTTTCCTTTCACGCTTCTGCACGGTCGGTCAGGAGATACTTTCCTCCCGCGACCTTTTGCACGAGGCCTTTGATTTCAAGTTTGGTGAGGATCTTGAGCAGATCCGAGATTTTTTCGCCCTCCTGCAAAAGCACGTCTGCCAAGACAGGCTCGAACGTCAGGCGAGAATAAACCCTCCACTCGTCCGGTGCCAGATCGGGCAGAGCGGCAGAGGCTCTTTCCTTGGTTTTCTCCGATTCCTTTGCTTCCTTCTCCGTCTGCTCCCTTGCCTCCCGCTCGCGGATGGCGTCGTCCACCATCACAAATTCATATTCCGGCGGAATCGGCTTTTCCTCGTCCGCACGCTCGGAGCCGGGGAACAGATAGCCGCGAAGCTTCTTTTTCAGATCGGGCTTTTTCTTTTTCGGCGGGGTCTTTTCTTTGGCCTCGCTCTTACCGAAGAGCGGCAGAGCGCCCTTTAATTCGGGATAGGATCTTCGGTAATCCTCCACGATGTCGTAGGCGCTGAGGCACGGCTTTGCACCTACCTTCAAGAGAAAATTGCTTCCGACCGAAGATGCGGCAAAGATGGAACCGGGAACGGCGTACAGCCCCTTTTCCTGCTTCAAGGCATCCTCCGCGGTAATCAAAGAACCGCTCTGCTCACTGCCCTCGATGACGCAGACCGCGTCGGAGATGGCAGAAATGAGGCGGTTTCTCACGGGGAAATTGCGACCGACGGGCGGAGTGCCCGGCGGATATTCGGTCATCAGAAGTCCCTTTCGGATGACCTGTTCATATAATTCGGTGTTTTCCTTCGGATATACGCGGTCAATGCCGCAACCGAGGATACCGACGGTAAAGCTTTCGTTATAAAGAGCGGCGCGATGTGCGGCGCTGTCGATGCCGCTGGCCATTCCCGAAGCAATGACCGCACCCGCACGGGCCAGATCGTAGGAAATGCGCTTGGCGGCGTGGATGCCGTATTCGCTCGGCTCGCGCGAGGCGACCACCGCTACGGTAAAACGGTTGTCAAAATCGCAGAAATTGCCGAGGTAGTAGAGCACCATCGGCTTATTGGGCAGGGCGCGAAAGCGCTGAGGATAGAAATAATCCTCGGGCGTGGCGATGCCGATGCGATTGTCCTTACAATACTTCAAAATCGTTTCGGCACGCTCGAGATCCTTATTGCAGAGCTCTTCCTTATGGCCGTAGAAATTGGTATCGACTGCGTCGAAATCCTCCTCGCCGGCCTCGTAGATCGTTTCGGGCGAGCCGAAAAACTTCAGCAAGGTAGACGGCAAGACCGATCCCGGACGGCAGGCAAGCGAAAGCCACATCCAAAGCAAACGACGATCCTTCATCCGTTCCTCCTTGCCGTTTCCCACAGAAAAATAGCGGCCGCAACGGCGGCGTTGAGGCTTTCCGCCCCTTGAATCGGAATGATCGCACGCTGATCCGCACCCTCGACGGCCTCGCGGCTCAAGCCCTTGCCCTCGTTTCCGATCAGAATGCAAACGGGGGAGGAGAGGGTTGCACGTTCGATGCTGACCGCATCCTTGCCAAGGCAGGCGGCGACGCTGTGAACGCCCTTTTCCCGCAAAAACGAGAACAGCTCGTGAACGCTTGCAAACGAAAGGCGCGGGATGCGGCTGATCGCTCCCATGGAGGCGCGGACGGCCTTCGTCCCGAACGGATCGGCGCCGCCGACGAGCAGAACGCCGTCAAAGCCGAGCGCCAGCGCGGTACGAAGAACGGTGCCGAGGTTGCCCGGATCCTGCACGTTTTCCAGCGCGATCAGCTTCTCAAAGCGGCACAGGGGAAGAGCCTTCTCAAAGCGATCGCGGCGGTAGACCGAGACGATGCCCTGACTTCCCTTTTCGCTGGTGATTTTTTCGAACACGAACGGAAGGAGCGAATAACAGACGGTTTCGGGCGAGGGGGCAAGCGCCTTCTCAATGCGCTCCCGCTCCCGCTCGGCGTCGGTGGAGAGAAACACCGCTTCGGGATAAAGCCCGATCGCGGCAAAATCAAAAAAGAGCGTGAGCCCTTCGGCAACGAACAGCCCCGTCTCCTCCCGCTTCTTTTTTTCGTGAAGCGAAAAGGCGAGCTTAACGCTCGGATTCTGACGGCTGGAAAGCAAGGTCCACTCCATTTTTCTTCTCTCCTTTCCCGAGGATTTTGGTGATACCCTTTATCATATACCAAATCGAGGGAATTTTGCAAGAGTTTTTTCATATAAATATTAAATAAAATGTAGAAAGTCGTTTTTTCGTTGAAAAACACAGGCAGACGCGTCCGAAGAGCTTTTTTGAAAAAAAGTGAAAAAACTCTATACAATTTCTTTTTTATGTGATATAATACAAGATATGAGAAAAAAAGATTATGTTCCATCGGATTCGTCCCTTGAGCGAAAAGATCAGAGCGCACTTCCCGTCGCGGGGAGAAACGCGGTGCTGGAGCTTTTGACCTCAGGCAGAGACATTGAAAAGATTTACCTGCAACGCGACGGCATCGGCTCTCTTCGCGTTATTTTAGCCAAAGCGAAGGAGAGAAAAATCCCGCTGGCTTGGGCGGACAAGGCCAAACTGACTGCTATGGCGGGCGGTTCATTCCACCAAGGCGCCGTTGCCTTTGCCGCACAAAAGGAATACGTTACCGTCGACGAGCTGTTTGCCATCGCCGAGGAGCGCGCAGAGTCCCCCTTTTTCGTCCTTGCGGACGGGATCGAGGACCCCCACAACCTCGGCGCGATCATCCGTTGCTGTGAAGGAGCGGGCGTACACGGGCTGATCCTGCCCAAGGCCAACGCCGTCGGCATCACGCCCACCGTCATCAAGGCAAGCGCGGGCGCGGCAGAGCATTTGGCGATCGCCAGAGTCTCCAATCTCGCACAAACGATTGATCGCCTTCGCGAAAGAGGGGTTTGGGTCTATGCGTGCGAGGCCGACGGAAAGCCCTACGATCAAACCGATTACAAGGGCCCGATCGCCATTGTGCTCGGCAGTGAGGGCTTCGGTGTTTCCCGTTTGGTCAAGGAAAAAGGCGACTTTATCGTTTCCTTGCCGATGAGGGGAAAGGTCAACTCTCTGAACGTATCCTGTGCCGCCGCCGTGATCCTGTACGAGGCGGTCAAATACCGATAAATTCCGATCCATCCGATCAAGAAACAGAAAGGACAGCGTATGGCTTCGATTTACCGATTCAGCAAAAAAAAGAAGCAAGATTCCGACGCGGAAAAGCGCCGCTCCTCCGACCCGTCCTTAATTATGAACGAGCCGATTCCCGAGCAGGAGGAGACACTCTCCGTTGTGCCCGAGCAAATCGAAACGGACGAGGAAAGCATTGAAAAAACGCGCGAGATCTGTCTCGACGAGCATCAGCGTCTGAATTTGGACGAGGCAGAGGACAAGGCCAAAGAGCCCGAGATCCCCGAAAACGCAGAAAATACCCGCGCCTTTGATCCCGAGGCGATTTTAATGCAAATCGAAGCGGAAATGCAAGAGGAAAAGCAAGCGCCGAAGGCAGAAGAAATCACGCTCGAGCCTGAAGCAAAGCCCGAGGAAACGGCAAAGCCCGAGGAAACGGCAAAGTCCGAGGAAACGGCAAAGCCCGAGTCCGAGGCCGTTCCGAGCTTTGAGGCTGACATTATGCAGCTTGCCGAGGCGGATCAGGAGGCGAGCGATCGATCGGCAGACGAGCTGCTCTCGCTTCTGCAAGCGACCACCGAGGTCGACACACAAAAAATGAACGAGGTCTTTGGTCACGCACCCCGTCAAGAGGCCGAGGGGAACGATCCGACCACGTCCCTGCTTTTGGAAATGTTCGGAATGCAACCCCAACAGCCTTCCGAAAACGGCCCTGCCGACGAGGAGCTTCGCGAGGTCTTTTCCGAGCGGCGCACGCTCAAGGAAGCGCTGGAGGAGGCCAAGCGTGTAAGCGATGCCGAAGAAGCGCAAGAGGACTCCTATGTTGCTATGCATAACGCGCCCGAGGAAAGCACGAAAACCTATGACGGGCCCGCCACCATTGACGACATTTTAAACAGCATCCCACCGGATACGGCCGAACGCGGCGTTCCCAATATGGCCGACGAGGTTCACGTTCCCGAAGATCCCTACAGCGACACCTATGAGGAGAACGAAGAGCGCAAGGAGCGCAGGCCCGTCCTGCCGGACGAGTTTACCGCGCAAGAGGAATTCGACGAATTTGCGGAGTATTTGAGAAATCGCAATTTCAAGGCCCTTGCCACCGTCGGCTGGTCCCTGCTTCTCTTTTTGGCAACGCTTTATTTGGAGAGCGCAACCTTCTCTTCTCTCTGGCATCCCTCCTTCCTTCGCCCCGACGGCATTTACAACATCATTTATCTTCTCGTTGATCTGCAGTTGATCCTGCTTTCCGCGGTGATGGTGCTTCGCCCCGTAACGGAAGGCGCCAGAGCGATGTTTACCGGAAAGCCGAACCGTAATTCCATTCCCTTTTTGTTCATTCTTCTCACCTGCGCACACGCGGTGATTCTTCTGACGACCGATACCTCCGGCTATGCCTTGTACGGTTGTGTTGCTTCGTTTCTCGCGCTTTTGACGGCCTTCGCCGAGTTTTTGGAGGCCAAGCGCATTCATCGCAGCTTCCGCATTTGCGGCAGAGCGGGCGAAAAATGGGTGGCCGAGGCCGTTGGCGCGGACAGCCCCGAGGCTGAAGCCTTCCGCGATCAGCTTCAGGGAGAAGCAAGCTATTTCTCGGTTTACAAGACGAAGTTTATCGACGGATTCTTCCGCAGAATCAAAGAGCCCTCCAAGTCGGAGCGCTCCTACGGAACGGCCATTTTGCTTTCTATGCTGGCATCCTTGGTGTTCGCCGTGTTCTCCTTTGCGAAAACGCCGGACTTCACGCACGCCGCCGGCCGCTTTATGACCATGGCGGTGATGACCTTGCCGCTTTCGGCGGTATTCACGGTAGTGCTTCCCTTCTCTCATCTGTCCCGCAAGGCGGAAAAGAACAACAGCGCCATCATCAGCGCCGCTGAGGCTGAAAAGTACGCTTCGGCTGACGTCGTTTCCTTTTCCGATAAAGAAATTTTCCCGCCCAAGAGTGTCAAGGTCACCACGATCCGCACCTACGGACAGACCCGCATCGACAAGGCAATCCTTTACAGCGCCATGATCTTCCAAAAGCTTGGCGGCCCCCTATCGCTGGTGTTTAAGAAAACGATCTCCGGCGTGGTTGACGAGATCCCCGAAAACTTTGATTTTCTGGAGATCACGGCGGACGGGATGTGTGCCAAGATCGACGGCAAGGACGTTTTCGTCGGCAACAAGAACTACCTGCTCTCGTACGACTTCGGTTATACGAGAGATTCGATGGATGAAAAATTCGAGGCCGCCTCGGGCAAGATTATGTATATGGTCATCGGCTCGGAGCTTGCCGCCAAATTCTACATCCGTTACTCCATCAGCAAGCGATTCAAGAAAACCATTTTGTCCCTGTATAAGTCGGGCATTTGTCCCGCTGTCAAGACCTGCGATCCGAATATTGATGCCGAGCTGTTCCGTGCCCTGCTGCAAAACAATTCGATTCCGGCGGGCATCATCAAAACCTGCGATGCGATGAAGGACGCTCCCATTGCCGAGCACAGCGAAAGCACGGTGGTCTGTCATTCCACCATTGCCCAGCTTCTCAACACCTTCACCATTTGCGACTCGCTCCGACACCTGATCCGCGCGAACGTGGTCATCAAGCTGCTTTCCGCGCTTTTGGGCATTGGCATCGTCATTTTCCTGTATTCGATCGAAAGTCTTACCAAGATCACGGGCCTGTTCGCCTTGATCTATCAGATGGTTTGGTTGATTCCCGTCATCATTCCGTCGCTGTCTGAATGACAAACAGTGCCGATTTTCATCGGCACTCATATCCACCCTTAGCGCAACTGGATAGAGCATCAGATTCCGATTCTGAAGGTTGGGAGTTCGAACCTCTTAGGGTGGGGCAAAAAAGATACACCATTTGTCTACCGGACAAATGGTGTTTCTTTTCAACTAAATCCACCCTTTCGGATGGGTGAAATCATCTCCGATGATGAAATCCGCCTCGACGGCGGGTGGGTGGATTTGATTTCATCTGCGTTAGCAGATTTCATC
>JAZRZQ010000087.1:0-6973 GCA_045601445.1 Eubacteriales bacterium
TTCTATGACATTTTAAAGTGGTTTAACGATACTTATCACCCGAAAAAAATTATTGTGACCGAAAATGGCTGCGCCTCGACAGATTGGGTCAACGATGAAGGAAAATGCGAGGATCCGAATCGTATTTTCTTTATCAAGAGCTATCTCAAGCGCGCTGCCCGCGCAATCGAGGACGGAATCCCATTGGCCGGGTATTTTGTCTGGTCTTTCTGGGACAATTTTGAATGGCAGGAGGGTCTGCGTCTCCGTTTTGGCCTGGTGTATGTTGATTACAAGACATTGCAGCGAGTACCCAAATCCAGCGCATACTGGTATTCGGATGTTATTCAGAACGGCGGCTTTGAAGCTTTGCCGGAATCCGAGGAAAAATCATTATAAAAGGCAGGGCGGAAAATAAAACGAAGAAAAGAATGATCCGCTGGTTTAATGTGCCCCCTGTCAAGTTGACAGACTAAAAAACAAAAGAATTTGTTAATTGAATAAGATTCTTTCAACTCCCCCTGCTGCGCAGCAGGGGGAGATTTTTGTCACGCAGCGGTGGCGAAGTAATACTCGCAAGGTGTCATGCAATTCAAACGCTTCTGGTAACGGCGAGTGTTGTAAAAGTGTATGTAATTTTCAATTGCAGTGACTCGAAATCTTCTTCGCCAAACGGAAGTCAATATCCCAAAAAGCCTTTAACCGTGCGGGTTTTGGGCATCTTCCCGTCATCACGAAACCCTCAGTTCTAACGGGAGTTCTAATACAATTGAATATTTGCGTTAATCTCGGCCTGCCGAGTAAATCCACCCTTGCGGGTGGGAGAAATCGTCTTCGACGATGAAATGCAACTTCGTTGGGTGAAATCCGCCTCGACGGCGGATGGGTGGATTTCATTTCATCTGAGGCAAAGCCGAAGATTTCATCAGCGTTAGCTGATTTCATCCTTGCGTCAGCAAGGATTTCATTTTCTGTAAGATTTTGAAGTCATACGTAAACTGCCGAAAATATCTTTTTTTCTTGTGCCAAAGCCGGGAAACGGTGGGTTTTGCAGCACGGTGCGCGGGGATCGGTGCTTGCGGATGCGGTTTGATCGCCCTCACCGCTCAAGAACAAAAAGCCTGTGCTTCCTTTGGGAAGCGCAGGCTTTTTTTGGTTGCTTTTTCTTTGGTTTTGCTGTTGATTTGGGATTTGATTCAGAGGGTATTGATGTGGTCGATGAGGGTTTTTCTCAAGGTTTGGGGATCGCAGTTGCCCTTGAGCTCCTTCATACATTTGCCGAAGAGGGCCATCAGGGCTTTTTCCTTGCCGCCCTTGTAGTCTGCGACCGATTTGGGATCGGCGGCGACGATGGCTTTGACGGTCTCCTCGAGCTTGCCGGTGTCGTTTGACATCACAAAGCCGTTTTCCTCGGCGTAGGCGGCGGGGACGATGGTGGGATCGTCGAACATGGCCGCGAGGATCTTCTTGGCATTGGCACGGCCTACCTTGCCGTCACTGACCAAAAGGATCAGCTCGCCAAGGCGCTCGCCGCTCACGTCGAGCATATCGTAGGTCATCTGACGGGTGTTCAGGATGCTCATCACCTCGGAGATGATCCAGTTGGCCGCGTTTTTAGCGGACTTGCAGACCCGAAACGCCGCTTCGAAGCAATCGCAAAGGGCGATGCTCTTGATGAGCTGGTCGGCGTCGTACTCGCCCAGGCCGTATTCGTTGATATAGCGCTCGCGCTTGACCTCGGGAAATTCGGGCAGAGAGGCCTTGACCGAATCAAACCACGCATCGTCGATGACGACGGGCATCACGTTCGGATCGGGAAAATAGCGATAATCGCCCGCGGTTTCCTTGGTACGCATCGCGTAGCTTTTGCCCTTGATATCGTCCCAACGGCGGGTCTCCTGACGGAGCGTTTCGGTTCCGTTTTCGAGCGCGTCGATGTGACGGGCCGTTTCATACTCGATGGCACGCTTAATTGCCTCGATGGAGTTCATATTCTTCATTTCGGCACGCACGCCGAGCTTGTCGCTTCCCTCGGGGCGAACCGAGAGGTTCACGTCACAGCGCATCGTACCGTGGGCCATTTCACATTCGGCGACTCTGGCGTAACGGAGCAGGGTCTTTAAGCGCTCGAGATATGCCTCCACCTCCTCGGGGCCGGAAAGGTCGGGCTGTGAGACGATCTCGATCAGCGGGACGCTGGTACGGTTGAAGTCGACGTGGGTGGTGTCCTCACGAATGTCGTGGACGAGCTTGCCCGCGTCCTCCTCCATGTGGATCTGCTTGATGCGGATCTGTTTTTTGCCCTTGGATGTCTCGATCTCCACCAGACCGTTGACGGCGACGGGCGCAAACCACTGCGTCGTCTGATAGGCGGCGGGCAGATCGGGATAGTAATAGCTTTTTTTGTCAAAGGTGGTGGTGCGGTTGATGTCGCAGTTGAGCATCAAGCCCGCCTTCATACCGAAGTCGACCACTTTTTTATTGACGATGGGGAGCATACCCGGCATACCGCAGCAGGCGGGGCAAACGTGGGAGTTGGGGTCGGCACCGAAGGAATGGGCGGAGCAGGAGCAAAAGATCTTGGAATCGGTTGCCAGCTCCACGTGAACCTCAAGGCCGATGACGGTTTCGTATTTCATCTTATTTGCCCTCCTTCTCAAGCATCTTGGCCGCATCCAGAAGCATCTGCTCCGAGAATGCCGCGCCGACAAGCTGAACGCCGCCTGCCACGACGGCGGGGAGACCCGTGATCGAGGCGGGTGCGGTGTAACGGTTTTCCTCGAAGGAGATCTGCGCGTCGGTCTCGAGGAGCGAGGCGGGGTAAGTCATTGCGGAAGAGGCGGGCATCAGCACCGCGTCAAACTCGGCAAAGAGAGAGGCAAATGCCTCGACGATGACTCTTCTGACTCTCAGGCACTTATCGTACACGCGCATATAGTTTTCGGTGGAAAGGGCTTCCGAGCCGAAGAGAATGGCACATTTCAAAAGATCGCCGAAGGCCTCGGTGCGGCTGTTAATATAAAACTCGTCGATGCCCGAAAAGTTTTGGGCGCGATAGCCGAATTTGACGCCGTCGTAGCGGGAGACGTTGTTGCAAAGCTCGGCGCACATCAATACGTTCCAAGCCGCGCCTGCCGAGGCGATGGCGCTGTTCTCGACGGGAACGACCTCGACGCCGTTTTCCTGAAGGCATTTTACGGCCTTGTCAAGACAAGCGGCCGCGTCGGGCGCGAGAGAGGCGGAAAAATCCTTCAAGAGGGCGATGCGGGAAGGCGCTTTGCGGGGGGCGTTCTTCTTCAGCTTGGCACAGAGGGCTTCGGGCTGGCTCGTGCCGTCCTTATCGTCGTGACCTGCGGCCGCGTCAAGCAGCTCGCGGCAGGTCTCTGCGCTTGCGGCAAGCAGGCTGACCGTTTCGCCGGAGCAGGCAACGGGGACGGTGCCGTAGCGGGAGAGCGTTCCGTAGGTGGGCTTGATGCTGACCAGACCGCTTTGGGCGGCGGCACGTCTGACCGAGCCGTTGACGTCAAGGCAAACGGCGGCGATGGCCTCTCCCGCCGAGACGATGGCGGCGGCGGGGCTTTGAAGCGCGCCGTCCTTGACCAGAGCGCCTCTTGCGCCCGTCTCACCGAGCAGGTCGATGGCAAACTCGCCTACCTCGGCCTTGCCGCCGAGGGAATAGCCTGCCGCTTGCAGGCGGGTGAGCACCTCGGCCTCAAAGAGACTTTGGTAGCCCTCGAGCATACGCGAGCCTGCCGTGGTGGGCAGATCGGTGGTGAGGATCATATCGTCCGCGACGATGATCTTGTCACAGGACAAATCTTTCTTTACGGTATAAGCGTTCATTGTTTGCCTCCTCTCATTCGACCACGCGGGGCACACACCAATATCCCTCGTCGGTTTCGGGTGCGCCCGCCTGCAGGGCCTCGCGCGAGAAGGGCTGCGAAACGACGTCCTCGCGCACGACGGTCAAAAGCGGCATCACGTGAACCATTCTTTCGGTGGAAGCGGTGTCGATCGACTCGAGTGCGGCAAGAGATGCTTCCCTTTTTTCAAAAAAGGAAATGACGGCATCCTTCTGCTCCTCCGTGAGGCTGAGCTGATTTAACATTTCGAGTCTTCTGAGTGTTTCTCTATCCATTCTGATACTCCTTTTTTCGGGGCGGGGGTCAGTCTCTGACCTTGATATGAACCTCACGGAGCTGTTGCTCGGTGACGCCGCCGGGTGCGCCCATCATCAGATCCTGCGCGTTTCCGTTAAGCGGGAAGGCGATGACGTCACGGATCGTTTCTTCCTCGGCAATGAGCATAATCATACGGTCGACACCGGGTGCCATTCCCGCGTGAGGCGGTGCTCCGTAGGAGAAGGCGGTATAAAGGGCGCCGAACTTGGCCTTGACGTCCTCTTCCCCGTAGCCTGCGATCTCGAAGGCCTTTCTCATAATGTCGGGGTTGTGGTTTCTGACCGCACCGGAAGAAAGCTCAACACCGTTGCAGACGATGTCGTACTGGTAAGCAAAGACCTCGAGCGGATCTTTGTTCAAAAGGGCATCCATACCGCCCTGCGGCATAGAGAAGGGGTTGTGGGTGAAGTCGATCTTGCCGGTCTCGGCGTTGCGCTCGTACATCGGGAAGTCGACGATATAGCAAAACTCAAACGAATCCTTGCGGATCAGACCCAATTCGTTTCCGATCCAGGTTCTCATTTCGCCCGCAAGCTTGGAGACCACCGAGGCCGCGTCGCTGATAAAGAAGAGCGAATCGCCCTCCTTGATGCCGCAAAGCTCGCAAAGCTCGGCCTTTTGTTCTTCGCTGAGGAACTTTGCGATCGGGCCCTTGAACTCGCCCTCCTCGAGGGTGATATAGCCGCAACCGAACTTCATTCCGATGCTTCTCGAATAGAGGTCGATCGCCTTTTCGAAGGCCTTTTTACCGTCGCCCTCACCGTCCTTCTTGACAAGGTAGTTGGCGACGATGCCGCGGACGATCTTATTCTTGAAGGGAACGGTTCTGCCGTTGACGTTTAAAAATTCGTGCTTGGCGAAAAATTCGGTGAGATCCAAAATCTCCAAGGGGTTTCTCAAATCGGGCTTGTCGGTACCGTATTTGAGCATCGAATCGGCGAAGGTGATTCTCTTGAAGGGGGGCTTGGAGACCTTCTTATCCGAGAACTTGGTAAAGGTGTTGTAAATGACCTGCTCGGCGACCTCGAACACGTCCTCCTGCGTGGCAAAGGCCATTTCGAAGTCAAGCTGATAGAACTCTCCGGGAGAGCGGTCCTGACGGGCATCCTCATCGCGGAAGCAGGGAGCGATCTGAAAATAACGGTCGAAGCCCGAGGCCATCAGAAGCTGCTTGAACTGCTGAGGCGCCTGCGGAAGGGCGTAGAATTTGCCCTTGTGCTTACGGCTGGGAACGAGGTAGTCTCGAGCGCCCTCGGGAGAGGAAGCGGTAAGAATGGGGGTCTGAATCTCCATAAAGCCGAGCGCTTCCATCTGCGAGCGCAGGTAGCTGAGGATCTGCGAGCGCAGGACGATGTTGTCGTGGATCTTTCGGTTGCGAAGGTCGAGATAGCGATATTTGAGTCTGACCTCCTCGCGGGTGTTTTCGGATGCGTCGATCTCAAAGGGCAGGCCGAGCTGACAGGGGCCGAGCACCTCGATGCGGTTGGCTCTGACCTCGATGATGCCCGTGGCAAGCTTGGGGTTAACGGTCTCCTCGTCGCGGCGGGTAACGCCACCCTCGATGAGAACGACGGTCTCCTTCGAGATGCCCGAGAGCATCGCGTCATCGGAAAAGACGATCTGCGTGACGCCGTAATGGTCGCGCAGGTCGACGAACAGCACGCCGCCGTGATCGCGAACGGTTTCGACCCAGCCCGTCAGTACGACGGTTTGGCCGATATGCTCCTCGCGAAGCTCGTTACAGGTATGGGTTCTCAACATTTTGAAATCCTCCTTGGAAGTTTGTTCGTTTTTCTCGGGGAACGGAAACAAAAAAGCCCCTCGTCCCCAAAAGCATGGGACGAAAGGCTATCTTCCGCGATACCACCCAAATTGACCGCCGAGGGCGATCCACTCAAAGCATCCTGACGGGATGTACGTGCGGTTCTAATCACCGAGATCGGCTTTCTTCCGCAAGCTCCGAAGTGTTTTTCCCGCACCGCTCACTACCGTCTTCCCAGCGCCGACGGCTCTCTGCGAATGAGAATGGCACGATACTCTCTTCTTCAACGCTTATGATTCTTTATTGTATCACGATTTTTTCGCCAAGTCAATGACTCGGACGAATTGTTTTTAAAAAAATTCAACTCAGATGCTCGCCGTTGAGATCGTCTTCGACGAAACGGCAAAGCTCCTTGCCGCGAAGGCCAAGTGCACAGCCGAGCAAGACCTTGACGTAGGCCATCTCACCGGTCAGAGAGGCGACGGGAACGACGCCACCCCGAAGGGCGTTGCCCGTGGTGACGTATTTGGTTTGAGAATAGGGCTCGAGAAACAGCGGGATCGGGGGGAGCTTGGCGTCACAGCGAGCCTTGAAGTGCATCAGAGAATAATCCGAAAGAGACGCTCCGTCCAAGGCGGGATCAGTCGCCGCCGTGCCCGAATGAAAGCTGCCGTGGACGACGGCATCGACACCGTCAAGCTTCAGGAGCGAATAATCAAGCCCGACGTAAGGAAGGATTCGCAAAACCCTTGCCGAGGAGAGCAAAAAGGGCTTTTCCTGCCAGAGGCGTCTTGTCCCCGAGCTCCTCGTTCCCTCGTGGCGATAGGGCGTGCCGTGAAGGGGGATCATATCCTTGCTGTAGAAATTGTCCGAGTGGTTGGCGCATGACAGAAGATGCGCGGCCTTGTGCAGATATACCGTCTGCGCGCCGTCTCTTTCTTCGTTTCGGTAAACGGCGTAGACGTTCGGCAGAATGCCGCCGGCGATCAGCTCCACCGCGGCGCGGAAGTTTTCGTTGCCGTTGGCGGTCTCGTCCTGAAGGGATCTCTGG
>JAZRZQ010000088.1:0-7617 GCA_045601445.1 Eubacteriales bacterium
CCGCTCCAATTTGTGCTTGTAGCTCAGCCGGATAGAGCAACTGCCTTCTAAGCAGTAGGTCGGGGGTTCGAATCCCTCCAAGCACGCCAACATGGTGGGTATAGCTCAGTTGGTTAGAGCGCCAGGTTGTGGCCCTGGAGGTCGTCGGTTCGAATCCGATTATCCACCCCACTTTAAAAATCAGTCCCGTTCGGGGCTTTTATACGGCGGAATAGCTCAGTTGGCTAGAGCATCCGGTTCATACCCGGCAGGTCGTTGGTTCAAATCCGACTTCCGCTACCAGAAAAAGAAAGACACGATTGAAAAATCGTGTCTTTTCTTTTTCAACTAAATCCACCCTTATGGGTGGGTGAAATCATCTTCGATGATGAAATCCTCCCTTCGGTCGGATGAAATCGCTGCGGCGGTGGGTGGATTTAATTTCATCTGTGGCATTGCCACAGATTTCATCCAAGCTTTGCTTGGATTTCACCGTGAGCATAAGCGAACGATTTCATTATCCCTTGCTTCTCCACAGCTTTCTGCTATCATACATTTAAGGTGGTGAAGATATGGAGTTGTTTCTGGAAATAGTATTTGAAATTTATGTAGAGTTGATGATGTATATTGTTCCCGAAGAAAAGGCGTCATCTAAAAAGTTTAGAACAATTGCAATTCTTGTTGCTACGGTGATTTTGTTGGGCGTTTTAGCCTTGTTTATTTGGGGTTGTGTTTTAATAAGTGATTATAATAATAAATTAGGTATAATCCCAATTGTTATTGCAATTGTTATTTCAATTATCCAAATCATTGCAGGCTTTATTTTACACGATAAAAAATCCAAAAAATAAAGAAAATCCGCTTTCAAGCCGATTTTTTTGAGTTTCGGTTAAAAAGCAAAACGGTTGTCTGCCGACAACCGTTTTGCTTTTTTTGATCCAAGCCGTGCTCGTGCGGATCATTTTCTATGCCAAAAAAGACTTATCATCCGATCTGCAAAATGATAAGATGCGCGGAAACGGCTTGTGTTCCTCTTGCAAGCGGCGCGAGTCAACCATTACTTGAAACTCCGCGAAATTTTCGCCGAGGACTTGCGTCCTTTGCGCTCTCTGTGCTATAATTTTTATGATAATGAAGCTCTCGAAAAGGAGATTTCCCATGAAAACCGTATTTGACATTTGCTACGACGAAAAGGTCAATCAATATCTCGATCTTTATCTGCCCGAGGAAGACGCTTTTTCCGTTTTGATTTATTTTCACGGCGGTGGCTTGCAGAGGGGGGATAAATCGGTCGCGCAGCATTTTGCCGAGGATCTGACTTGTGCAGGGATTGCCGTTGTCAGTGCCAATTATCGGATGTATCCCGAGGCACACGATCCCGATTTCGTTCTGGATGCCGCTTCGGCCGTTGCGTGGGTCAAGGAGCACATCGGAGAATACGGCAAGGTCGATCGCATTTTCATCGGCGGCAGCTCTGCAGGCGGCTATCTCTCGCAGATGCTTTGCTTCCATTCCGCCTATCTTGCCCGCCACGGCCTGAAGGCGACGGATTTCGCAGGCTTTCTGCATGACGCGGGTCAGCCCACCGTGCATTTTAATATTTTAAAGGAGCGCGGGGTGGATTCCCGACGCGTCATCATCGACGAATCTGCGCCGCTCTATCACGTCGGCCTCGATGAAGTCTATCCCCCGATGCTGTTCATCGTTTCCGATCAGGATATGGAAAACCGCTACGAGCAAACGATGCTCTTTCTGTCGACCCTCAAGCACTTCGGCCATACCGAAACGGTCGAGTGCAAGGTAATGAACGGCCGTCACTGCGCCTACATCCGTGCCAAGGATGAGAACGGAAACAGCGTTTTCGGGCAGCTCGTCTTGGATTGGATTCGCAGACAATTTACCGCATCAAAGGCGAAATAACCTCGCCGTTGACCGGAGAAGATCCATTGAAAAGGAGAGGCGTATGATGAAAAGAGAATTTGACGTGCTTGACTTTGGAGCCGTCGGCGATGGTAAGACGTTGGACACAAAAGTAATTCAAAGCGCAATTGATGCTTGCGGCGAAAGCGGCGGCGGTACTGTTGCGTTGAATGCGGGAACGTATCGAATCGGTACTCTTTTTATGCGCTCAAATGTTAATTTGCGTATCGAAAACGGCGCTAAACTGTTCATGTCCGACAAATTGGAGGATTTTCCCGACTTCAGTTGCGAATGGAATGTCAAGGCAGCGCCGCGGTATAGTGCCAGATGCTTGATCTACGTCGGAAATTGTGAGAACGTATCTATCTGCGGATTGGGGACGATTGATTGTAACGGCGCTGAGTTCTGTGAAATCAATCCGAACCCCTCGACCTCGGAAACGGATCCGTTCCGTTGCCGCCGAATGAGGCGCAAGTATGGGTACGAAGGAACGGTCGGCCGAATGATTTTTGTTATGAAGAGCAAAAACATTACGTTAAAGGATTTCACCATGCTGGAAATGGCAGGCGGTTGGGGGATCTGGGTAAACGCGTCGGAACAGGTCAACATTCACAATCTGAAATTGCGTTGCTGTCCGCACTATCCGAATTCCGACGGAATTCACATCAATTGCTCAAAAGACGTTTTTGTGACCGATTGTTCCGTTCATTCCGGCGATGACGCGCTGATTGTCCGTGCAAATACCAACACCTTGGAAGAGGACGTTCCCTGTGAAAATGTCATCGTCAAGGGATGCTCGCTCAGCTCCCTTTGCAACGCAGTCCGAATCGGATGGATCGGAGACGGCTTGATCCGCAATTGTGTTTTTTCCGATCTGGTTATAACAAACTCGAGAGACGCAATTAAAATTGCCATTCCTAAAGGCTCCATTGCTGCGGATCTCGGCAAAAACGTTACAAGAATCGAACGGATTTCATTTCATAATGTTTTGATTGACAGTACTTATCGCTACCCTGTTAGTATCACCGTTGCCGATTCGGATCTTGTTCGTTGCGATTATGTCAGAAATATTGAGTTTCATCATCTCAACAGCAGAACAGGTTTTTATCCGTATCTTTCGGGGTGTGAGAATCATTATTTGGAGGATATCTCTTTTATTGATTGCCGATTTGACGTTGGCGAGAAGGCAGAGGAAGGCTTCACCCCTCGTTGTATTCGAAATCTGAAAATGGATTGCGTTTGGAACGTAAAATAAGTGATTGCTCGGAAGTATGCTCCGAGAAAGGAAGCCGCTTTTTGATTTACCGTGATTTGAATTCCCACCTTCGCGCCCTTTTTGGCAAAAAAGTGTATAAGATTGCCCTCTCTACTCCCTTTACCTGTCCCAACCGCGACGGCACGAAGGGAAGGGGAGGATGTATCTTCTGTTCCGCGCAGGGCTCGGGGAATTTTGCCGCCGATCCGAAGCTGACCGTCCGCGAACAGCTCAAAGCGGGCAAGGCGCTCGTAGCCAATAAACTGAAAAACGAATCCGAGGTGGGCTATATTGCCTATTTTCAATCCTTCAGCTCCACCTACGGAGACCTTGCCGTCCAGCGAACGCTGTTTTCAGAGGCTATTTCCGATCCCGAGGTTGTTGCACTCTCGATTGCCACCCGCCCCGATTGCCTGCCCGAAGAGGTGCTGGCGCTTCTGTCCGAGCTGAATCGCATCAAGCCTGTTTGGGTCGAGCTTGGCCTGCAAAGCGCCAATCCGGAAACGGCTGAACGCATTCACCGTCAATACGACAACGCTTGCTTTACCCGCGCTGTCGAAGCCCTGACCGCGCGCGCGATCGACGTGATCGTCCACCTCATCCTCGGCCTTCCGGGTGAGAGCCACGAGGACGAGCTTGCCTCGCTTCGCTTTGTCGCTTCCCATCCCATCGACGGCGTGAAATTTCATTTGCTGCACGTTCTCCGCGGAACGGCTTTCGCCGAAATGCCCTACGAGCCGCTTTCGCTCGAGGAATACGTCGACCGCCTGCTTGATCTCATCCGTCATCTCCCCGAGCGCATCGTCGTGCATCGCCTTACGGGCGACGGCGACCGCAAGGAGTTGCTCGCTCCGCTCTGGAGCGCCGACAAAAAACGCGTTTTAAATGCCATCTCCCGTGCGATGCGCGAGAGGGGAATCCGACAGGGCGAAGCCCTACAAAACCAAAATGTGAACAAACTGTGAATTATCGGCTTTTGTATTGACAAACGAACCCGACTTGGGTATAATAGCCAAGTATTCGGCCCGTTGGTCAAGCGGTTAAGACACCGCCCTTTCACGGCGGTAACATGGGTTCGATTCCCGTACGGGTCACCAGAAAAGAAACACCATTTGTCTACCAGACAAATGGTGTTTCTTTTCAGCTAAATCCGTCCTATCGGACGGGATAAATCCCACTTTAGTGGGATGAAATCACTTCGTGATGAAATCCGACTTCGTCGGGAGAAGGGACGGATTTAATTTCATCTGCGTTAGCAGATTTCATCCGAGCTTGCTCGGATTTCATCGCGCTTGCGCGATTTCATTGAAAATCATTGAAATCTGTGATATAATGTATTCAACGAGGTGATTTCAATGGCTGAAAACAAACTTGCGGATATGTCAACAGAATTTGCAATTCAAATCCTAAAACTGACAGAGAATATTAAAGGACATCATTCTCTGTCAAATCAGCTTGAACGAAGCGGAACGAGTATCGGAGCAAATATCCGCGAGGCGAAATATGCGCACAGCCGTCCCGATTTTATCGCTAAATTACAAATTGCATTGAAAGAATGCTATGAAACAGAATATTGGATCGAGATCGCCCAAAAAGCGAACATTATCTCTTGTGATGTTGCAAAGACTGTGTTGCACGATTGCGGATCTATTCGCAGAATGCTCATCTCCTCCATCGATACTGCAAAGGAGAGCAACAAATAATGGTGCATCTTATTAAAAGTCCAAATTTTGACATTCGCTTTCAACTAAAAGTTTTCGAAGTAGATATTGAATATTCCTCCAACACAATTCTTACCGTTTCCGTTAATAGTGATGGTTTTTGCGCAAACACAGATATGGACATTGACATAAAGCAGTTTGTAGCTTTTGTTGATGATTTATCCTCTCTTTACACATCGTTAACCGGCTCAGCAGTTATCCAAGAACCATATGGCGAACAGCAATTTATTGAATTTTGCACAGATCGATCAGGACACATTAGCGTAAGAGGAGAATTATCTTCAAATGGTCGTAAAGGTTTTGTACAAAAACTGACCTTTGAAAACTGTATCGATCAAACATATTTACCCGGATTTGTGAATAGTCTTGCTTTATATTGCTCCAAATATCGATAATACTACTTTTGGCCGTTCTTTCCCCCACCTATACTACTTTTAGTCGCTCTTTCGCACGAAAAAAGACCCCTTTTCACCGAAAAAGGGTCTTTTCTTTTTTCAAGCTCCGTATTTTTCTCGGATCATTCTCAAAGGCTTGCCCTGCCGCCCGCAAAAAAGAACCTGCTCTTTTTCAGACCTCTCCGACCTTTTCCACCAAAAAATAAATGAATTATTACTATTATAAAAATAAGGGTAGTATTTACTTGCTTTTTTATCCCGCTCGGTGTATAATAAAATCAAAATGTGATATTACGCCCTTGTTGTGCGTTCTGCCAAATTCGGTCAAGCTTGCGATTATGTTAAAAATAAATTGGAAAGGGGAAGAAAAATATGCAAGAGAGGGAACTTCAGAGCGTTTTGCTAGAGATCTTGCGTTCTGCGGTCAACTGTGTAGAGACATCTTCTGCTGTTGTTGAAAGAATCTCCTCAGAAAATATTCTTCCTCTATATCGTTTGGCCAAAAAGCACGATTTAGCGCACGTTGTTTCAAAATTTGCGGAGCAAAATCAGATACAAACAGATCGAGAAACAAAAACTCTCTTGCAAAGAGAAGAGCTTTTGTCGATATATCGGCACGAGCAAATGAAATATGCATACGAAGAGATCTGTTCCGCATTTGACGCTGACGGGATCGCGTACCTTCCGTTAAAGGGGGCCGTTCTGCGACCGTATTATCCTTATGAGAGTATGAGAACAAGCTGTGACATCGATATTCTCGTTCACGAGGGCGATTTGGATTTGGCGATCGCATCCTTGAAAAAGAAGGGGTATTCCTGCGGTAAGGATCATTATCACGACGTTTCCCTTTATGCCCCCAGCAAGGTACATCTCGAGCTTCATTATTCTGTTAAAGAAAATATGGAGAAATTGGATCGCATTTTGCAAGACGCTTGGCAATATGCAGTGCCGGCCGGTCAATTTCGCTTTGAGTTTACCAAAGAATTTTTTGTGTTTCACTTTTTTTCTCACATGGCCTATCACTTTGTTGCCGGCGGCTCCGGTCTTCGCTCTTTGCTGGATCTTTGGGTGATGGAGCATAGGATGGGAATTCCCTTTGCTTGCGCAAGCGAGCTTTTGGAAAAAGCGGGCATCGCCCGTTTTGCCGAGCAGATGAGTGAATTGGCAAACCGTTGCTTTACCTACGCTGACCGGGATGTCATTGACGATCCCTTGCTTCGATATATTTTTCAAGGCGGTGTTTATGGCAGTATGCCGAATCGTGTGGCTGTGGATAAGACTAAAACAGGCAGTGCCGCCGTTTACGCCCTTAAAAGGCTGTTTCTGCCGTATCCAATCATGACGATCCGCTATCCCGTTTTAAAAAAAGCACCGTATTTACTTCCCGTTTTTTGGGTGGTGAGAGGAATTTCGGCATTATTTCGGCGGAAAAGAAGACGGATCGCCGCGGAAATGTTGCTCGTTGACCATTTGCCGGAGGAAAAAGCCAAGGAAGTCAGGGGTATCTTGGCGCGCCTGGGCTTTGATCTTTGATTTGCTCGTCTTTCTTTCCGCTTGCCTGTCATAAAGGAGAACCGATATGAAAAAGCTTGTCATTTTCGACTTGGACGGAACGCTGTGCGACACGACCCTGTCGATGATGCTTTGCGGCAACGCGACCTTGGAGAAGCTCTCCCTTCCCACCTTTGCGCGCCGCGATTACGCCCGATTTTCCGGCGGCGGCATCGAGGGCTACGTCAACACCATTCTCGAGGCCGCAGGGGATCGGGAGCATAAAAACTTCGACCGCTTCTGGCAGTATTATCTGAAGGTACAGGAAACGCTCCCCGATGACGCGATCGCTCCCTACGAAGGGATCGTTCCCGTTCTTGAGGAGTGCCGCCGCCGCGGCGTTCTGCTTGCCGTGCTCTCCAATAAGGATCAGGCAAGCTGTGAGGAGACGGTGCTTCGCTATTTTGACGCCGGCCTTTTCGACTGCATTCGAGGTGACCGCGGAGTCGGGCCCGTCAAGCCCGATCCGACGGGCGTGTTTGATCTGATGCGCGAATTCGGCGTCTCTCCCGCCGACTGCCTTTACGTCGGGGATACCGAGATCGATATGGAAACAGGCGTCCGAGCCGACGTTCCCACCGTCGCCGCTCTTTGGGGCTATCGCGACCGCGAGCTTCTCGAGGCGTACAAGCCTGCGTTCTTTGCCGAGCGCCCGATGGATCTTTTGCCCTTGCTTGACAAATAAAAAAGTGCCGAACGGCGGTGCCGCTCGGCACTTTGCTGTTGGTGCCATAAGGCGTGGAAAACAACCCCCAGTTCTACTGGGGGCGATAAAATACTTTAGTATATGTAATAA
>JAZRZQ010000089.1:0-7630 GCA_045601445.1 Eubacteriales bacterium
GTAAGGCTGATATGCCCTTCCTGATGCCCGTTGAGGACGTCTTCTCCATCACCGGCCGTGGTACCGTTGCTACCGGTCGGGTTGAGAGAGGCCAGCTCAAGATGGGCGACGAAATCGAAATCGTCGGTCTGAAGGAAACCAAGAAGAGCGTTGTTACCGGTATCGAAATGTTCCGTAAGCTCCTCGACTACGCTGAAGCAGGCGACAACGTCGGTGTTCTTCTCCGTGGTATCGATAAGAAAGAGATCGAAAGAGGACAGGTTCTTGCGAAGCCCGGCTCTATCAATCCTCACACCAAGTTCGTTGGTCAGGTTTACGTTCTCACCGAAAAAGAAGGTGGACGTCATACTCCTTTCTTCAACAACTACAGACCTCAGTTCTACTTCAGAACCACCGACGTTACCGGTGTTATCAGCCTGCCTGCAGACGTTGAAATGTGTGCACCCGGCGATAACGTCGATATGACCGTTGAGCTCATCGCTCCGATCGCTATCGAAAAGGGTCTGCGCTTCGCTATCCGTGAAGGCGGCAGAACCGTCGGTTCCGGTGTCGTTACCGAGATTCTCGGCTAATTTTTCCGGATCTTCAGGGGTTGGTGTAATTCCACACCGGTGGTACAGTCCACGAGCCGAAAGGCTGAGCAGGTGAGATTCCTGCACCGACGGTAAAGTCCGGATGAAAGAAGATCAAACCGTAACGTATTTGTTGCGTCCTTTGGCACCCCTGCAATTTTTGCAGGGGTGCTTTTGCTTTTTGGAGGATTCTATGAAACGAGCCCGTTTTCTTCCCGTGCTTGCAAAAATCGCAATTCTTGCCGCGCTTGCGGGCGTGGTCAACCTGTTTACCGTGCCCATTCCTATTTTTCCCGCCTTTTATGAAATGGATCTCTCGGACGTTGTCGTCCTCGTCGGCGGTTTTGCCGTCGGGCCTTGGGCGGCCGTTCTCATCGAGCTGTTGAAGCAGCTCATCAACGTCAGCGTGAACGGCACCATTACCGCCTTTGTCGGTGAAATTGCCAATTTTCTGATGGGCTGTGCCTTCGTTGTTCCCGCGGCCATTGTGTATCAAAAAAACAAAAGCCGCAAAGGGGCTTTTCTCGGAATCGGGATTGGGCTTGTCACTCTCGTTGTCGTTTCCGCGCTTTTGAATTACTTTTTCTTGATTCCCGCCTATTCCAAGGTATTCGGCTTCGATACGGTGCTCGGAATGTCGCAAAAGGTCATTCCCGCCATTTCTGATCTGAAAACGCTTGTTTTATTCGCAACGGTTCCCTTCAATCTGTTTAAGGGACTCGTCTGCTCCGCCGTCACCGTTTTAATCTATAAGAGGATTTCCCCTCTGCTTCGGAGAATTCAATGACAAACCAAGCCTTTCTTTCCGCTCTTTCGCATCTGCTGTCCCAAAAGGAGCAGGTTGTTCTCGCCATCGACGGGCCTTGCACGGCCGGCAAGTCCACGCTCGCTGAGGCGATTTCGCGCCGCTTTGACGCCGCTGTTATCCCAATGGATGACTTTTTTCTCCGTCCGGAGCAGAAAACGCCGGAGCGTCTGGCGGAGATCGGCGGACACTTCGATCGCGAACGCTTTCTTGATGAGGTTCTGTCACCGCTCTCCAAGGGAGAGCCGATCCGTTACCGTCCGTATGACTGTCACACGGGTGAATTTTCTGCGCCGCGAAGCATGGAAAGAAAGCCCTTGACCGTGATCGAAGGCACGTATAGTCTTCATCCCGCGCTTGGAAAGTACTATGATCTTTCCGTTTTTCTTTGGATTCCGACTCTCGTTCAGCTTCAACGCGTCCTCAAACGCCCCAAGGAAAAGCACGACCGATTTTTGCGGGAGTGGATCCCGATGGAGGAGTCGTATTTTAGCGAATTTCAGATCCAAGCCTCGGCCGATTTCTCGATCGAGGGGATCGAGCTGGAAAGTCTGTCATTTTGACAGACTTTTTTTCTGTTTTCTATTGACAAAGTCGGGTTTCGTGCTATAATAATCGGGTGTAAAGAAAAAATGTTTACACAGGAGGGAAACGATGTTTGAAAAGGATCTTTCGCTTTCCCTTTTGTACGATCTGTATGCGCCCCTTCTCTCCGATAAAAAGAGGGAAGCGTTTGAAGCGTATTTCTTGTCCGATCTGTCTCTTGCGGAAATCAGCGAAGAAACGGGCACCAGCCGTCAGGCCGTGCGCGATCTGATCTCCCGTTGTCGGTCAGAGCTTCTCTCCTACGAGGAAAAGCTGGGCCTGAATGAAAAACGCAAGAGATTGCTTTCTCTTTGTGGGCGTCTCGAGGATTGCGACGACAAGGAGAAGAAGGCAGTGATCGAGGCTCTTCGCGATTTGATTTAAGGAGGTGGGAGAGTGTTCCAAAGCTTAATGGATAAAATGACCTCGGCGTTCCAGTCCTTTAAGAATAAAGGAAAATTGACTCCTGCCGACGTTAAGGCGGGAATGCGTCAGATCAAGCTTGCCCTTCTGGAGGCGGACGTCAACTTCAAGGTGGTAAAGGAGTTCGTCGCCCGCGTCAGCGAGCGTGCCGTCGGTCAGGAAGTGCTTGAAAGCCTGCTTCCCGCACAGCACATCGTCAAGATTGTGCGCGAAGAGCTGATCGCTATTATGGGCGAAAAAAACGAAAAGCTTCTCGTATCTCCCAAGCTTCCGACCGTGGTGATGATGTGCGGACTTCAGGGTAGCGGTAAAACCACCCATTCCGCCAAGCTCGCCCGTATGATGAAAAAGCAGGGCAAGCGTCCGCTTCTTGTTGCTTGTGACGTGTACCGTCCCGCCGCCATCACTCAGCTCAAGGTCGTCGGTGAGCAGGTCGAGGTTCCCGTCTTTGCGATCGAGGATTGCAAGGATCCCGTTCGCATCGCGCGCGAGGGTGTCCGTCACGCGGAAAAGAACGCCTACGATCTGGTCATTCTCGATACGGCAGGCCGCCTTCATATTGACGAAGAGCTGATGGGGGAGCTGCTTGAGATCAAAAATTCGCTCTCTCCGACCGAGATCCTCTTGGTCGTTGACGCAATGACCGGTCAGGATGCCGTCAACGTCGCGGAGCATTTCAATTCATTGCTTGATATTACCGGCGTCATCCTCACCAAGCTCGACGGCGATACCCGCGGCGGTGCCGCACTCTCCGTTCGCTACGTGACGGGTAAGCCCATCAAATTCATCGGCGTCGGTGAAAAGCTCGATCAGATCGAGCCGTTTTATCCCGACCGTATGGCGAGCCGCATCATCGGAATGGGCGACGTTTTGACCCTCATCGACCGTGCCGAAGAGGCGTTTGACGAAAAGAAAGCCAAGGAAATGGAGCAAAAGCTCCTGAAGAATGCCTTCACATTGGAGGACTATATGGAGCAGTTCGAGCAGCTGAAAAAAATGGGCTCGCTCGAGCAGCTGATGGGGATGATCCCCGGAATGAACGCAGGAGCGTTGAAGGGAGTCAATCTCGACGAGCGTCAGCTCGATCGCACCAAGGCCATCATCCAGTCGATGACCCCGCGCGAGCGCACCAAGCCCGACATCATTAACGCATCGCGAAAAAAGAGAATTGCCGCCGGTTGCGGACAAACGGTGGAAGAGGTCAACAAGCTTCTCCGTCAGTTTGAAGCCGTCAATAAAATGATGAAGCAGTTTTCCGGTAAAAAAGGCAAGTTTGGTAAGATGAAATTCCCGATTTCGGGGTTTTAAGCTATTAAAGGAGGTGAAATTATGGCAGTTAAGATCAGATTGAGAAGAATGGGTGCAAAAAAAGCTCCGTTCTATCGCGTAGTCGTTGCAGATTCCCGCTATCCCAGAGACGGTAGATTCATCGAAGAGATCGGTACCTACAACCCTCTTATGGATCCCCCTGCAATCAACATCGACGTTGAGGCAGCTAAGAAGTGGATCGCGAACGGTGCTCAACCCACCGAAACCGCAAAGAGCCTTCTGAAGAAGAGCGGCGCGATTGAATAATCAGGAGTGAATGATGAAACAAGTACTGACGGATATCGCAAAGGCGCTTGTATCGAAACCCGAAGAGGTTGTGGTAGTTGAGCGTGAGGACGGAAGCGTTCTCCATTTGGAGCTCAGCGTCGCGCCTGAGGATATGGGTAAAGTGATTGGCAAGCAAGGCAGAATTGCCAAAGCGATTCGCTCGGTGATGAAAGCTTGCGCCAACAAAGAAAACAAGAGAGTTATGGTGGATATCATCTGATTCTCAAAAAAAGAAAAAAGACAGGAGACTGTCTTTTTTCTTTTTATACTATTTCTTTTCGATGACGTAGCCTAACGGATCGTCGACGGAGCGAACGTTCGGCCCGATGAGCGCCTCGCGATAGGGAGAAGCAACGTAATGCACCGCGTTGCGGATCACGGTTTGGATCGGGGGCTGATGGTAGATCGGATAGGTCTCGTGACCGGGCTGGAAATAAAAGATCCTGCCGTTGCCGCGTCGGAATACGCACCCCGAGCGAAGCACCTCACCCGAGCTGAAATTGCTCAGAAACACCAATTCGTCCGGATCGGGAATCCGAAACGGCTCGCCGTAGGTCTCCTCTGTTTCCAAGGAAATAAAACGGTCGATCCCTCTTGCGATCGGGTGGGACGGATCAACCGCCCAAATCAGCTCGCGCGCCTTTGCCATCTTCCAGCACAGGTGGCAAGGGGTTCCCATCAGAGAACGGAAAGGCTTGGAATGGTGGGCTGAGTGAAGAAAGATGGCGCCCATCCCTTCCAGCACCGCGTCGCAAACCATTTTGGTAACTTCATCGGGAACGAGATGGTGGCGCATGTGACCCCACCAAACGATAACGTCTGTTTGATCTAAGCGTTCTTTGGTGATTCCGCAGTTTTCGTCGTAAAGCGTAGCCGTCTCAACGACAAGCTCCGGATCGTTCTTTAAAAAATCGGCAATGGCGCCGTGGATCCCTTTGGGATAAACGGCACGAACCGACTCGCTGTTTTGCTCGTGATAATATTCATTCCAGATCAGAACACGGATCATCGCAATACCTCACTTTTTTCTTCCTTATATATTATTATATAGGGAAAAGACAAAAAAGCAAGGCAAAATTACGCTTTTTTTCTAAGGCGGAACCCCGAGCGGAACAGCCGTATTGCTCGGACCAGAAAAATAGATGCAAAGGAAAGCAGAAACCAATAAAAGCTGAAGAGCGGACAGATCTGCCCGAGCAGATGAAGTGGCTGATCGCTGTAATCCCATACGGCCCACCCGAACCCGAGATTGAAAATCACCCCGAAAATAAATTCGTATTGCGTAATCAAAACGGCAGAGAGCAGCGCTTTTGTCAAGAATCGTCGCTTGCCGAGAATGCGATCTACCAAATCAACCGTCAGCACCGAAAGCCCGCCCAAAAGAATCATCGTCCAATGCGTTCTTCCTCGGTACAACAGCTCGACAATGGGGTAGAGGAGGGCTCCGCTCAAAAAAGAGGGGAAAAACTTGTGATATCGTGTCTTCATTTTTACTCCGTTGCTCCTGAAAATCTCTTGTTTTTCGTTAGTTTTGCTTTTTGACTGGGCAAAAATACAAAAATAGCCGTTTAAAATGTAAATGAATTGTTAACAAATCGTAAATAATCATAAAATTTGCAAACAAATACTTGCCAAAAAGTATCAATTCTTATATAATAAACCCTGCTTGACGTGCGTTGAAGCGGGAGGTTGCTGCACCAAAAATGCAGGTTTTTCCGCAGAGTATGTCCGATCATCGGGCGAAAGCAAGCTGGATGCTGCTTTCTCCGCCTGAGGTGTCCGCCTGAGGCGGAGTCATTTACTGGGGATAAAAAGAAACACCCGAAAGCGTATTCAGTCTGCGCTTCCCGTCAGGCAAGATGCTGCCCAAAGGGCAAGTAAATAATTTAATAGGAGGCAAAAAAATGGCAAAGGAAAAGATTCGCATCAGACTCAAGGCGTATGATCACACGATCATCGACCAGAGCGCGGAAAAGATTGTTGAGACTGCAAAGCGCCAGGGTGCAAAGGTATCGGGCCCCATCCCGCTGCCCACCGAAAAGGAAATCGTCACCATCCTGCGTGCAGTGCACAAATACAAAGATTCCCGCGAGCAGTTCGAACTGCGTACCCACAAGAGACTCATCGACGTGCTCAATCCGTCCAAGGCGACCGTTGACGCACTGATGTCGATCGAGCTTCCTGCCGGCGTTGAGCTCGAGTACAGATTCGAGTAAGAGCGCACGGAAAACGAGTCATGTTGGATTTGATCCAACCAATAACGTGTTTTTTAGGAGGAAACAATGAAAAAAGCAATTATCGGCAAGAAGATCGGAATGACCCAGCTTTTTACTGAAAACGGCGCTGTGATTCCCGTAACTCTCATTGAAGCCGGTCCCTGTGCAGTAGTTCAGAAGAAAACCATGGACAAGGACGGTTACAGCGCACTTCAGCTCGGTTTTTCCGACATCGCAGAAAGAAAACTCACCAACCCCGTAAAGGGCCACTTTAAGAAGAGCGGCGTCGTTTACAAGAAGTATCTCAAGGAGTTCCGTCTGGAAGGCGCCGAAGAGATGAACGTTGGCGACACCGTCACCGCTGACATTTTCGCAGAGGGCGAAAGCGTTGACGTAACGGGCATCACCAAGGGCCGCGGCTACACCGGCGCGATCAAGAGATGGAATCTCCACCGCCTTCGTATGACCCACGGTACCGGCCCCGTTCACCGTCAGTCCGGTTCGATGGGTGTTATCGACCCCGCCAGAATCTTCAAGAACAAGAAGATGGCAGGTCAGTACGGTAACGAGCAGGTTACCATCCTGAACCTCAAAGTAGTTAAAATCGATGCGGAAAAGAACATTCTCGCAGTTCGCGGTGCCATCCCCGGTGCCAAGAACGGAATCGTCTTTATCCGTGACAGCGTAAAAGCTTAATCCAAGAGAAGGGAGAAAAATAAATGCCTAACGTAAAAGTTTATGATATGGCAGGACAGGTTACCGGTGAAATCGCCCTTTCCGAGGAGCTCTTCGGCGCTGAGGTAAACAAGAGCGTATTGCACAGCGTTGTCCGCGCATATCTGATCAATCAAAGACAGGGTACTCAGTCTACCAAGACCCGCAGCGAAGTTTCCGGCGGCGGCAAGAAGCCCTGGAAGCAGAAGGGTACCGGCAGAGCCCGCCAGGGTTCCACCCGTTCTCCTCAGTGGACCCACGGCGGTATTGCTTTGGGACCCAAGCCCCGCACCTTCCAAGTCAGCGTGAACAAGAAGGTGAAGAGAATCGCTCTCAAGAGCGCGCTCTCCGCAAAACTTGCAGATAACGAGATCCTCGTAGTTGAAGGCCTGAAGGCTACCGAGTTCAAGACTCGTCCCATGGCTGAGATGCTCCGTGCCCTCGACGCTGAGAGAAAGCCCCTCGTGGTACTTCCCGAAGTTGACAAAATGACCATTAAGAGCTTTGCCAACATTCCCGGCGCTACCACCTGCCAGGCAAACAACCTCAACGTATACCAGATCCTCAACCACAGAAAGCTCGTGATCTCCAAGGAATCCGTTGAAGTAATGGAGGAGGTATATAAGGCATGAAGACCGCTTACGATATTATCTTGAAGCCCGTTATTACCGAGGCTTCCATGACTGCAACCGCAACCCAGAAGAAGTACACCTTCCGCG
>JAZRZQ010000090.1:0-3910 GCA_045601445.1 Eubacteriales bacterium
CATACATATCTACTTACTGTTTTTCTATACGTTTTTCCTTTTGTCGTTAAGAACAGAATACACTCTGTAATTTGATTACTCATGAACGTAGCTAATTTGATGTGCTCAACAGAATAATTAGGGTTATCTTTTAAAAGGATAATGATCTCATTTACTTGCGATTGAATTTGATAAAGTTCTTTTTCCAGAGCTAAACGATTTTTGTTGAATAGTAATTTTCTGCTATCGTATTTCTTAAGTTGAATCGAGTTAGCATATAATTCTTCAGCCAAATTAGCAACCATGAGCTTTCACCACCTTTAAATAATTATAGCATATTTTGACGTTTTTTTCAAGAAGCAGGGGCGTATTCGTAACACAGAATCTGACCCGCAGTAAACAAAGAAAAAGAAATTTACGATTCGTATTGTCAAGTAAAAATCAATTTTACTTGACAATGCAAAAATGGTCAAAAACTGTGGTCAAAAAATTGCGAGTTTTCTAAAAGTGGGGATAAAACTCCTAAATAGTAATAAAAAATGACCTAAAGTGGAGAATGTATCTCTGCTTTAGGTCATTTTTGTGGTCGGAGTGACAGGGTTCGAACCTGCGGCCTCAACATCCCAAATGTCGCGCGCTCCCAACTGCGCCACACCCCGATTTTTATTCAATTTTTTCTCGCTTTTGGCGTGGAAGTGGGACAAACTGTGGTCAAACTCAAAATCCACGCTTTTTTGAGTTTTCTTAAAACCCCGAAAATCCGCACAGTTAAAGGCTTTTCGGGACTTTCGTGAAATCACGGCATTTCGTGCTAGACACGCTCCCAAACCACCCGCGCTACCAATTGCGCCACAGCTCGAAAGGGGATAGGGGAGTTATTTGTTTTGGAGCTGCTGTAAGCAGTGCGGGCAGATCTGCTTGCCTGCGAAGGGGATGAGATTTTCGGTGGCATCGCAGAAGGTGCAGGTGTCCACGGCCTTTTGGATGCGCACGTATCCATCCTCAAGGGAGATGCGAAGCTCGTCCCATTCGTTGATCTCAAGAGCGCGACGAATGTCCATGGGGATCACGATGCGCCCCAAATTGTCGATTTTGCGGATGCTGACAGCTTTCTTCATTCGACGGACTCCTTTCGATCGGATGCGACAATTTTACCAACGAATGGAAGCATTGTCAAGAACTTCGACAAAAAAAGACATCCCGTGAATTGATTTTTGTCAATAATCCCGTGAGAGCATTGCTTTTTCTTCAATTCTATGATATAATATTTGCCGTAATGAATGAAAAAGGATAACCCTATGTTGAACTTTCAACCCCTGACGCTATCCGAGTTTCCGCTTCTTCGGCACTATTTTGAAAACGAGGGCAGTCGCATTTGCGATCGCAGTGCCGGCGGTGCGATGATGTGGCGTTTTTATTATCAAACCGAATACTGCGACGAGGACGGCGCCTTGTTTTTGCGAATCCGAGAGGGGAACGGGCAATACGCCTACCTTGTGCCGGCGGGAGAGAGCGAGCGCGGACTTTTTCGCCTTCGCGATGCGCTTCCCTCGACCCCCGTTTTCGTCGGTGTACCCGCCGAAGAGCTGGAGTCCGTTCGCGCGGTGTTTCCGAGCCTTTCGGCAATCCCGACCAGAGAACAGTTCGATTATCTCTATCTCACCGATTCTCTTGCGAGCTTTGCGGGCAAGAAGCTTTCCGGTCAGCGAAACCATCGCAATTTCTTCTTAAAAAGCCATACCGATTGGGCGTTTGTTCCGATCACCGAGGCGGAGCTGCCCGAGCTTTCGGCCTTTTTCGAGCACTACTGTGAGCAGGTTCAGAAGGACTCGCCCGCTTTTCAGGCCGAGCGGGAAGCGGTCAAAGAGGTGTTGGAGCATTTTCGCGAGTATGCACTCTTCGGCGGCGCGATCCGTGCGGAAGGAAAGATGGTGGCGTTTTCTTTTGCCGAAGCCATCGGCGATACGATTATGGTCCACATCGAAAAGGCCGACCGAGAGGTGAGAGGCGCTTACCAGATGATGGTATCCGAGTTTTTGCGCTATTATGCAAAGCAAGAGCATATTTTTGTCAATCGAGAGGACGACGACGGGGACGAGGGGCTTCGCTATTCGAAGCTTTCTTATCATCCGGAGCGACTTTTGGAAAAATTTCGAATGGAGGAACAACGATGAAGCAGTTGTATCAGGCACTGTTCGACACGGTGGAACAAAACAAAGACTTGATTTTGGAGGCGGAGCGGACCATTTGGAAAAACCCCGAATCGGGCTATCGCGAGTGGAAAACGCACGCTTACATGAAAAAACAGTTCGAGGCCTTGGGCTATACCCTTTGCGAGGCAGGGGACATTCCCGGCTTTTATACCGATATTGATACGGGCAGACCCGGTCCGAAGCTTGCCGTATTCGGCGAGATGGACTCGCTTTTGATCCCGTCTCATCCCGAATGCGATCCCGAAACGGGCGCTGTTCACGCCTGCGGTCACCACTGCCAGTGCGCCGCGCTGATCGGCCTTGCGATCGCGCTGAAAACTCCCGGGGCGCTTGATGCAATGAGCGGCTCGATCCGTCTGATCGCCGTGCCTGCCGAGGAGGGTGTTGAGTTTGAATTCAGAAGAGGCCTTCGCGAAAAGGGCATCATTCACTTTTTCTCCGGAAAGCTTGAATTCTTGTACCGTGGCTATCTGGACGGTGTGGATCTGGCGATGATGGTGCACGCCAGCGCCAACGATTCCTTCGGCTGTAACGGCGGCTCGAACGGAAACATTGTCAAAAAGGCGATCTTCCGCGGCACCGCGGCTCACGCCGGCGGCTCTCCTCATCTGGGACACAATGCTCTTTATGCGGCCAATGCGGCTCTGACGGCGGCTAACGCGCTTCGCGAGACCTTCCGCGAGCAGGATACGATCCGTTTTCATCCGATCATCACCAAGGGCGGCGCTTCCGTCAATGCGATTCCCGACGAGGTCGTGGTGGAATCGTACGTGCGCGGCGGAACGATGGACGCCATCGTCGACGTCAGCCGCCGTATCAACCGCGCCTTTGCCGGTGCGGCCGCTTCGATGGGCTGTAAGGTTACCTTTATCGACGAGCACAACCACGCTCCCCGTAAGAATGATGCCAATATGAAGCAGGCGTTCTTTGAAGCCGCTTCGATGCTCTTTCCGCCCGAAAAGATCAGCTTTTCCGAAAAGCACGGTTGCGGCTGCAGCGATATGGGCGACATCACCGCCGTAATGCCCGGCATCCATCCGTATTGCGGTGGCAGTGAGGGTACCTCTCACTCTGCGTCTTATCGCATCCGCGATCCGTATCTTTCCTGCGTTGTCAACGCCAAGGTGCAGGCGGGCGCGGTGCTTCGCTTGATGTCCGACGGCGCGGCTCTCGCGAAAAAAACCGTTGCCGAAGCAAAGCCGACCTACGCCTCAAAGGAGGAGTTCTTTCAGGCCATTCGCGACATCAGCTATCGCGGAGAGGGCGTTGTGGAGAACGAGGACGGAACGCTCACCTTGAAATTCCAAGCATAAGATGCAATTTCTTTGAAAAACCTTGGTATTATGGTTTTTCGTTGTTACAACTTAGCTGTTATGCGTTTCCCCTTATTTTCGCTCTTATGAGCGAAAATAAGGGGATTTTTTTATCCTAACGCTACCATACTGGACACGAGCGCGGACAATGCAACGGTTTCACAAAGACCGACAACGGTGATGTACTGCGAAAAGCCTTTTCCTGTTTCGGCCAAAGCGTCTGCACCTGCCGCACCGGCTTTTCCTTGAAAGTACGCCGATATTGCCATAACCACACCCGATGCAATTCCAAGGCCGAACAAAAAGGTCGGATCAGCTGAGGAACCCTTCATTTGCTGCATCAAAAGAAAGCCGTAAATGGTCTGCGTAAGCGGTGCTCCCGCGAAAACGGTAAGAATAAACGGA
>JAZRZQ010000091.1:0-7189 GCA_045601445.1 Eubacteriales bacterium
TGGAGAAATAGGGGGTGCCGTATTTCGAGGTCATCTCGAAGAGAAGCTTGTTGTTCTCGGTCTCGGACCAGTCGAAATCGCGGGTGATGGAGTAGGTCGGGATGGGGTACTGGAAGCCTCTTCCGTTGGCGTCGCCCTCGATCATCGTTTCGATGAAGGCGCGGTTGACCATATCCATTTCCTTCTTACAGTCGCCGTACTTGAAGTCGACTCTCTTGCCGCCGATGATGGCGTATTCGTCCTCGAGATCGTGCGGGCAGGTCCAGTCCAGCGTGAAGTTGGAGAAGGGCGCCTGCGTACCCCAACGGCTGGGGGTATTCACACCGTAGATAAAGGACTCGATGCACTTCTTGACCGCGTCGTAGCTGAGGTTATCGGCCTTGACGAAGGGAGCAAGGTAGGTGTCGAAGGAAGAGAATGCCTGCGCGCCTGCCCACTCGTTCTGCATAATGCCGAGGAAGTTGACCATCTGGTTGCAGAGCGTGGCAAGGTGCTTGGCGGGGGCGGAAGTGATCTTGCCGGGAACGCCGCCCAGACCCTCCTCAATGAGCTGCTTGAGCGACCAGCCCGCGCAGTAGCCCGTCAGCATCGACAGATCGTGCAGATGAATGTCGGCGTTCTTGTGGGCGTTGGCGATCTCGTCGTCATAGATTTCGCTGAGCCAATAGTTGGCGGTGATGGCGCCGGAGTTGTTGAGGATCAGACCGCCGACCGAATAGGTCACGGTGGAATTCTCCTTCACGCGCCAGTCAAGGTTCTTGACGTACTGGTTGACAATGTCGGTGTAGTCGACCAGCGTGGACTTCATATTACGCAGCTTTTCTCTCTGGCGGCGGTACAGGATGTACGCCTTGGCCACGTCGGCGTAGCCTGCCTGAACCAGAACGGTCTCCACGCTGTCCTGAATGTCCTCCACGGCGATGATCTCGTTTTCAATCTTGGGCTCGAAATCGCTGGTGACCTTCAGCGCGAGAAAGTCGATGATGTTGTCGTTGTAGTTGCGCTCGCAAGCCTCGAAGGCAAGCTTGATGGCACCCGAGATCTTGCTGATCTCAAATTCGACGATCTTACCGTCTCTTTTGTTGACCTGAAACATACTGTTCTCCTTTTCCAATGACGTTTTTCTTCGTTTCAATTTTTCCAAATGACCCTATTCTTCGACACCGCGAAGACAGGCCGCGGGATGCAGGCGGCGAATGCGCGCGACGTGCTCACACATTTCCTCGTGGGAAAACGCGCTCACGCCCGTGCCGAGAAGATTTCCCGAATCGCGGAATTGCTGAAGGAAGAAGCGATCCTTCTCCTGCAAGAGAGATGCGATCGCGTCGAAATCCTGCGCCGTATGGATTCCCTTGACCGCCGTGGTGCGAAATTCGTACTCACAGCCGCTCTCGCGAAGGATGCGCATACTCTCCGCAAACGGCTCGAACGAGGTCTCGATGCCCACGGCCCTCGGGTAGCCCTCGGGACTGCTTTTCAGATCCATCGCCACGTAATCGACCAGCCCCGTTTGCAAAAGGGAGGCCAGACGGGACGGAAACGCGCCGTTGGTGTCGAGCTTGACGGCAAGCCCCATCGCCTTGACCTTGGCAATAAACTCCCCGAGATCGCTCTGCAGCATCGGCTCGCCGCCGGTAATGCAGACCCCGTCGAGAATGCCCACACGGCCGGCAAGGTAGCCAAGCACCTCTTCCTGCCCGTTCGGATTTTCCTGCGGCGCTTGCACCAGCGAAGCGTTATGGCAGAACGGACAGCGCAGATTGCAGCCGCCGCAAAAGACGGTGCAGGCAACCCTTCCGGGGAAATCAAGCAGGGTCACCTTCTGAAATCCTTGGACGTTCATCTTCATTTCCTCTTTTTTGTCGTTGCCTGCAAATTATATCACAACATCTTCGGTTTCGTCAATAGAAAAAACACAAGATATTGTGCCTTTACGAAAAATGGCAAACAATATCTTGTGATGTATGGTTTTATACAAAAGCGTCGCTCCCTCGGCCGCACGGGGCAAAGGAGCGACGGTATCATACTTTTTTCTCTCAGACGCGCAAGAAGGAAAGCGCCTCTCCCGTCCCGAGCGGGGTGAGGGTGAGGATATCTTTCTCGACGGAAAAAGTGTAAACGGAGCGAGCGCCCTCGCTTTCGATGCGGATCTCGTCCCCCGAGGTCTCGTACGAGCCGAAGAGGATCGAGAAGGGGATCTCGTCTCCCTGCTTTTGCTCAAGATAAATCTTTCCGTCCTCGGCAAAGCGGTAGATGATGTCGATTTCGCCGAGAGAGGGGTCGCTGATCTGCGTCTGCCAGCGCCCCGTCGGGAAACGGCCGACGGTGCAAGAGCAAAAAACGAAAAGGCAGGTGACCAGGCTCAGCACGAGAGCGCACGCGCGCACGGTCGATCGCATTCGGGATCCCTCCTTTCCGTCAATCCCATTATGCCGAAAACGAGCGGTTTTGTCAAGATTTTTCGTGAAAAACGCCGCCTTGGCGGGGAAGAGACTCCACCCGAACCACGCACACGCTCAGATCGTCGCGGAAGGCGCCGTTTTCCTTGGCGCTTTCAAAGATGGCCTCGCACAGCTCGGCGGCCGTGGAATAGGTCTTTTTCGAAAGCAATTCGACCAGCCAATCCCCTCCCTCTTCCGTCTCCTGAGCGCCGTCGGAGATCTGAATGACAAAATCCCCGCCGCGAAGCGGAAAGCGCGTCTGCTCGGCGCAAAGATTGGGGATCGCACCCGCGGGCGGCGTTTGCGAGGCGATGCGATGCAGCCTCTCCCGCCGCAGGACGAACGATGGCGCGGCGCCCGCCTTGATGAAGTTTGCCTGCGCGGAGTACAGGTCGATCTCGAGCAGATCGACCGTGGTGAAGGTCTCGTCGGTCTTGGCCATCAAAAAGGAATTGAGCATTTCCAGCGTCACGTTCTTCGGCGTGGCACAGCGCATCAGCTTTTCGATGAAGATGGCGGCCAGACGGCTGGTAAAGGCCGCGTCGCGCCCGCTTCCCATGCCGTCGCAGATGAGCGTATAAAAATAGTCGCGCTCGGTCTCAAAGAGCGCCACGGAGTCTCCGTTGACCGTTTCGCCCTTTTTCGCACAGCCCGATTTGGCGCATTCCAGCGCAACTACTCTCGCACGGCGCAGACGCATCACCACGCTCTCCTCGAACATCAAAAAGCTCGGGGCCTCAAAGCGGCACGAAAACTCCTTTTCAAACGCATCGAGGATGGTGTCGGTCGCAAGGCTGACCTTCTCCAGCCGAACGCCGTACACGTCGATCTTGATCTCTCTGGTGCCGAACACCGCCACGCGCTGATGCGAGAGCGCAAGATTCTTTAACACCCGCTTGGCACGGGCCTCGAAATCGGCGTTGTATTCCAATTCCCCCTCGATCTGCGAGGCGGTACTGCTCATCAGGCGAGACACACAGCTGTACTCTCCCGCCAAAAGCCGCGTTTTGTTGTTTTTCAGATAGTTGCCGTCAAGCATCTCGTAGCGCCGCTCGATGAGATCGATCAGCTCCTCGCGGTGGCGACAGCGGTCAAACGGAGCGGGTAGGAGCGAGGCGTCCACCGCGCCCTTGGCCAAAATCCGCCCCGCCAAGCGACCCGAGCCGTCGACGTGCGGCCCGTGCTCCTCGCCCCAGCAGACCGAGGCGCGGGCACAGCGCGAGCAGACCTCGCTGCAGCAATCCGTTACGAGGCGGCTGATCTCGGTCAGCTGCGGCTTTTTCATCGTATCGGACACGGTGTAGAACACCTCGGAAAGCGAGGAGAAGGCATCGCTGATGTGGCGAAGCTTTTTTCGCGTGTCGCGCAGGGTACTGCTCGGGAGAACCTCTCTCGGAACGCTCGGGGCAATTTCCCCCGTCATCGGAAGAAAGCGCGAGAGCGGCAAGAAGAGGAGAACCGCAAAGAGAAAGTCCGCCGATACCAGCCCGAAGGCGCGAAGAGAATCGGTATACATACTGTACCCGCAGGCAGAGACGAAGGCAACCATCACCGCCACGGCAAGCGAATACTCGAAAAACAGCCCCGAAAAGAAGCCCGCCACCGCCAAGGCCGGCGCGACGGCGGGGTCGGAGCAGGCCATTCCGCCGACCATCCCCATCGCCGCACCGTACAGCGCACCGCGCGAGCGGGAGACGCAAAGCGTCAGCACCGCCGCAAACACGAACGAGACGGAAAACTGCGCCAGCATCACCTCGCGCAGGGCAAACAAAAACAAATACGCAACCGTAAACAGCCCCGCCTCCAGATAGATCTTTCGCTTGCCGCGCGCGGGAGCGTCCGTCTCGGCGTCGGCGGTAAAGACGTAAAAGCCGCAGAGCAGATAAGTCAGAAGCGGCGTGATGATGCCGAAGCTGACCGCGCCGAACACGGCGTTGACCGAAAAGGAATCGAGCATTGCCAGCACCAGCGCACAGCCGACCGCCGAGGCGGCGGCCGAGGTCACTCTTGCCAGAAGAGAGTCGTCAAAGGCAAACGAGGTCGCGACGGCTCTGACCGAAAACAGCGCCAGATACGCCAGCGCGTACACCCAGCCGACCGAGCCGAAAAACAGCGTGGAGAGAAAGACCCCCGCCAGCGCCGTCGGCCAAAGAAGCTTTTCCGTTCTGCCCGCGCTGTCCCGATCCAAGGCGCGCGCCAGCGGGCTGTTTTTCCCGAGAGAAGCAAGGAGTGCAAAGCCCGCGGGCCGCACCCCAAGCGGAAAGAGCGCCATGGAAAGCACCGTCACCACCGTCAAAGCGCCGACGCCGATGCCGAGCGCGCGGATCAAGACGGAAAAGACGCTCTCCTCCCGCTCTTCGCTCTCTTCCCGCACCGCGCGGTACCACCCGGAGAGAAGCTCTCCCGCCTTTTGCCTTGCCGTGCGGGAAAACGCTCTTACTTTTTCCCAAAGCGCGATCGCTCCCGTTTCGCTTCGTTCGGTTTTTTTGTCGCTCTGCATCGGTTTCATATCCACTTCCCTGCCCTTTTTTCATCGTTTTTTCCCGCCGCAAGAGGGCGGTATGGCCATTGTAGCAAACTCTCCCGCGGGGAAATGTCGAAACAGGAACAAAACAGCGTACTAATTTTGCCGATTTCGGGCAAAATAGAAAAAAAGAAAAAAGGAGCGGTCAGAAATGAACCCGATGACAAGCATAAAACAACTTTGCCAAAAGAAGGACAGCCTTCTCATTCGCCCCGCCTTTCACGCGGAAATATCCCTTCAGGACAAAATCAGCGGAGAAGTGATCGGCCCGAAGAGCGTTCGCTTTTCCACCGTGATGACGCTTTGGCAGGCCGTGCTTTGGCTGGGCGGGCTGATGCTGTTTTTCTACGCGGCGATGATGCTCTGTCGCGCCAAGTGGATCTGTCTTGGCAGAAAGAAGCGTCACGGCAAGAAAAAGAGCGTCTTTTTCCGTTGATTTTTCCCAAAAGGCGGCTTTTCTTTATATTACAAAGATAGTTTTTCACTTTTTTTCAAAAAAGTCTTGCCTTTTTTTGCCTTCCGTGTTATACTAATCTCCCTGCGTCTGTGGTAGGCGCAGAGGATCCATACCGTAACGCAGCAAAGGGAAGCTCGGGCTTGTGTTTTGGCCTCGCCTCCATCCCTTGCCGGGTTACAGGAAAAAAATTTAGGAGGTACCACCCATGCTCAAAGACGAAAAGCAGCAAATCATCACCACGTACGCAACCCACGAGGGCGACACCGGCTCGCCCGAGGTTCAGATCGCCATTCTGACCTCGAGAATCAACACCCTGACCGAGCACCTCAAGCTCAACAAGAAGGACCATCACTCCCGCAGAGGTATGCTGAAAATGGTCGGTCACAGAAGAAATCTTCTCAACTACCTGCAGAAGAAGGACATCACCCGTTACAGAGCCATCATCGAAAAGCTCGGTCTCAGAAAGTAATCGGGCAGCATTATGTTTGAAAATCACAGAATTTTTAAGTATGAGTTCGCCGGCAGACCGCTGATTATCGAAACCGGTAAGATCAGCCAGCTTGCCAACGGCTCCTGTCTGGTTCGTTACGGCGACACCTGCATCCTCGCAAACGCGACGGCAAGCGCCGCTCCCAGAGACGGGATCGACTTTCTCCCCCTGTCCGTAGACTATGAGGAGAGACTCTACGCCGTCGGCCGCATCCCCGGCAGCTTCAACCGCAGAGAAGGACGCCCCTCTACCAAGGCGATCCTGACCAGCCGCGTCATCGACCGTCCGATCCGTCCCCTCTTCCCCAAGGATCTGAGAAACGACGTTTGCCTTTCTCTTCTGACCCTTTCGGTCGATCAGGACAACTCCCCCGAGATCGCCGCGATGATCGGCGCATCCATTGCCCTTTCCATTTCCGACATTCCGTGGAACGGCCCGATCGGCGGTGCCTTCGTCGGTCTGGTTGACGGCGAGGTCGTCATCAACCCCACCATGGCACAGCGCGAAAAGAGCACGCTCGAATTAACCGTTGCCGCCAGCGAAAAGAAGGTCGTTATGATCGAGGCAGGCGCCAAGGAAGTCTCCGATGAGGATATGTTCCGCGCCATTATGACCGCGTTCGAGGAGATCCAGGGGTTGGTTCGCTTCATCAACGACATCGTCGCCGAGATCGGAAAGCCCAAGTTCTCCTATCCTTCCTGCGAGGTGGACCACGATATGTTCGAGGCCATCAAGGAATTTGCCATCGAGGACGTCAAGGCAGCCCTTGACACCGATGACAAGACCGTTCGCGACGAGAGAATGCAGGTCGTTTACGGCAAGATCTACGAGAAGTTCGACGAGATCTATCCCGACGCACGCCTGATGATTAACGAGTGCGTCTACAAGCTCCAGAAATTTGTGGTTCGCCGCTGGCTGCTCGATGAGAAGAAGCGCGTGGACGGCAGAAGAATGGACGAGATCCGCCCGCTGGCAAGCGAGGTCGGTCTGATCCCCCGCGTACACGGCTCCGGTCTGTTCACCAGAGGACAGACGCAGGTTCTCACCTTGGCCACCCTCGGCTCGATCGGCGACCAGCAGATGCTGGACGGCGTGGATCCCGAAGAGACCAAGCGCTATATGCACCACTACAATATGCCCGGCTACTCCGTGGGCGAAGCCAAGGCTTCCCGAAGCCCCGGACGCCGCGAGATCGGCCACGGCGCTTTGGCTGAAAGAGCGCTCGAGCCCGTTCTCCAAGTCGGATCGTAGCCATGTCGTTCTGTGGGCCAAGGAGG
>JAZRZQ010000092.1:0-14970 GCA_045601445.1 Eubacteriales bacterium
GCCACCGGCGATACCGCCGGTATGGAAGGTTCTCATCGTCAGCTGAGTACCGGGCTCACCGATAGACTGTGCGGCAATGATACCGACGGCCTCACCGATGTTGACCTTCTTGCCGTTGGCAAGGTCGGCACCGTAGCAATGGGCGCAAACGCCGTGGCGGCACTTGCAGGCCAGAACGCTGCGAACGTAGACGCGGGTGATGCCTGCGGCGATCACAGCCTCGGTCATGGACTCGTTAATCATCTGACCGTTCTGCACCAAAAGCTCTCCCGTTTCGGGGTGAACCACGTCGGCGGCGGCGTAACGGCCGATGATTCGATCGGCAAGCTTTTCGATCATTTCCTTGCCTTCGGTGATATCCTCAACCCAGATACCCTCGCTCGTTCCGCAATCCTCCTCGCGGATGATTACGTCCTGAGCAACGTCAACCAGACGGCGGGTGAGGTAACCGGAGTCAGCGGTACGAAGTGCCATATCCGCAAGACCCTTACGGGAGCCACGGGCGGCGATGAAGTATTCCAGCACGTTCAAGCCTTCGCGGAAGTTTGCCTTGATCGGCAACTCGACCGTACGACCGGTGGCGGTAGCCATCAGACCGCGCATACCTGCGAGCTGACGCATCTGCTTCATAGAACCACGGGCACCGGAAACGGCCATCATATTGATCGGGTTATCCTTGCGAAGGTTCTTCTGCAGGGCATTGGTCACGTCCTTCGTACATTCTTCCCAAATGGAAATGACTCTGCGATAGCGCTCCTCGTCGGTCAATTTACCGCGACGGAAGTGCTTGGTGACCTCGTCGACCTTCTGATCGGCCTCTGCGATGATCTGCTGCTTTTCGGGGGGAACGGTCATATCCGACACGGAAACGGTGAGAGCGGCCTTGGTGGAGTACTTATAACCGAGGGCCTTGATCTTATCGAGCATTTCAACCGTTTCGGTCGAGCCGCAATACTTGATCGCGCGGTCGATGATCTTGCCGAGCTCCTTGACGGTGACGACAAAATCAATCTCGGGCTTGAAGAGATTGGCAGGGTCGCTGCGATCAACGAAGTGCAGCTTCTGGGGGATGACGTTATTGAAGATCATACGGCCGTAGGTGGTTTCCACCAGACCGCTGACTTCCTTGCCGTCGACGATTTTCGTTTCACGGACCTTGATGCGTGCGTGAATACCGAGGTCCTTGTTTTCGTAAGCCATTACGGCCTCGTCGAAATCACGGAAGATCTTACCTTCGCCAACCTCGTCGGGACGGAAGGTGGGATTTTCATCCTCAAATTCGCGCACGTAGGTCAGCCAATAAGAGCCAAGGACCATATCCTGCGTGGGAACCGTTACGGCTTTACCGCTGACGGGCTTGAGCAGGTTGTTTGCGGAGAGCATCAAGAATCTTGCTTCGGCCTGAGCTTCGGGGGACAGCGGCACGTGGACCGGCATCTGGTCACCGTCGAAGTCGGCGTTGAAGGCGGTACATACCAGCGGGTGGAGCTTGATGGCTCTTCCCTCTACCAGCACCGGCTCGAAGGCCTGAATGGAAAGGCGGTGGAGCGTCGGAGCGCGGTTGAGAAGCACGGGATGCTCCTTGATGACGTATTCGAGCGCGTCCCACACGTCGTGAACCATACGCTCGACCTTTTTCTTGGCGTCCTTGATGTTGGTTGCCTTACCGGTCTCCACCAAGCGCTTCATCACAAAGGGCTTGAACAGCTCGATGGCCATTTCCTTGGGCAGACCGCACTGATAAAGCTTCAACTCAGGGCCGACGACGATAACGGAACGGCCGGAATAGTCAACGCGCTTACCGAGCAGGTTCTGACGGAAGCGTCCCTGCTTACCGCGAAGCATCTCGGAAAGGGATTTGAGCGGACGGTTGGACGGGCCGGTAACGGGTCTGCCGCGGCGGCCGTTGTCGATCAGAGCGTCCACCGCTTCCTGCAGCATTCTCTTCTCGTTGCGGATGATGATCTCGGGAGCGCGCAGCTCGATGAGCCTCTTTAAGCGGTTGTTACGGTTGATGACGCGGCGGTAAAGGTCGTTGATGTCGCTCGTGGCGAAACGGCCGCCGTCGAGCTGAACCAAGGGACGGATCTCGGGGGGAAGGACGGGAAGAACGTCCATAATCATCCATTCGGGCTTGTTGCCGGACAGACGGAAGTCCTCGACGATCTCAAGACGCTTGGCAAGGCGCAGCTTCTTCTGGCCGTTGGAAGACTCCATCTCCTCGCGAAGCGAGCGGGACAGCTCGTCCAGATCCAACTCCTGAAGCAGCTTTTTGACGGCCTCGGCGCCCATTCCGGCCTCGAAGTCGTTTTCGTATTTTTCTCTGGCGGCACGATATTCCTGCTCGGTCAGAAGCTGTTGCTTGGCCAGCGGGGTCGAGCCGGGATCGGTAACGATGTACTGTGCAAAATACAGCACCTTTTCCAAAAGACGGGGCGAGATTTCAAGCAGGATGCCCATCTTGGAAGGGATGGCGCGGAAATACCAGATGTGAGAAACGGGAGCGGCCAATTCGATATGACCCATTCTCTCGCGTCTGACCTTGCTGGTGGTGATTTCAACACCGCACTTTTCGCAGACCTTGCCGACGTAGCGAACCTTCTTGTACTTTCCGCAATGGCATTCCCAATCCTTGGTCGGGCCGAAGATGCGCTCGCAGAACATACCGTCGCGCTCGGGCTTTAAGGTTCTGTAGTTGATGGTTTCGGGCTTTTTGACCTCACCGTAAGACCATTTTCTGATGTCGTCGGGAGAAGCCAGACCGATTCTAATTTTATCGAAATCAATATGTTCCATTTTCTTCTCCTCCTTCATCACATATCGTTTCCGTCATCGTTCTGATAGACGGAAGCGCTTCCCATATAATCGGAAAGATCTTCTTCGGGCTGCTCGGTCAGCTCGGTCGAGCCTTCCTCGTCGTCAAAGAGCGGATCCTCGGCATCGTAGATCTGTTCTCCCAATTCGGAAGCGTCGATGGTCTGAATGCCGGTGGTCTCCTCGTCGCTGATCTCCTTGAGCGTGACGACGTTGTTTTCCTTGTCGAGAACCTCGACGTTGAGTCCCAGTGCCTGCAATTCACGCACCAAGACCTTGAACGATTCGGGCACGCCGGGCGTGGGAATGTTCAGACCCTTTACGATGGCCTCGAAGGTCTTGACACGTCCGATCACGTCGTCCGACTTGACCGTGAGGATCTCCTGCAGGGTGTAGGCGGCACCGTAGGCCTCGAGTGCCCAAACCTCCATTTCACCGAATCTCTGACCGCCGAACTGGGCTTTACCGCCGAGAGGCTGCTGGGTCACCAGCGAGTACGGACCGGTGGAACGGGCGTGGATCTTGCCATCGACAAGGTGGTGCAGCTTCAGATAGTACATATAGCCGACGGTGACGCGGTTGTCGAAGGGTTCGCCCGTTCTGCCGTCGTAGAGGACCGTCTTGCCGTCGGGAGAGCATCCCGCTTCCTTGAGAAGGTCCTGAATATCCTGCTCGGTGGCACCGTCAAAGACGGGGGTCATAAAGTTCATACCGAGCTTCTTGGCGGCCAGTCCGAGGTGTACCTCGAGCACCTGACCGATGTTCATACGGGAAGGAACGCCCAGCGGGTTCAGCACAATATCCAGCGGCGTACCGTCGGGCAGGAAGGGCATATCCTCGGGGGGGAGAATGCGGGAGATAACACCCTTGTTACCGTGGCGACCTGCCATTTTGTCACCGACGGAGATCTTTCTCTTCTGGGCAACGTAAACGCGAACGACCTTGTTGACACCGGCGGGAAGTTCGTCGCCGTTTTCACGGGTGAAGGTGCGAACGTCAACGATGATACCGCTTTCGCCGTGAGGCAGACGCAGGGAAGTATCACGAACCTCTCTGGCCTTTTCACCGAAGATGGCACGGAGCAGTCTTTCCTCTGCGGTCAGCTCGGTCTCGCCCTTGGGCGTTACCTTACCGACGAGGATGTCGCCCGCGTGGACCTCGGCACCCTTGCGGATCACGCCGTCTGCGTCAAGATCGCGCAGGGCGTCGTCACCGACGGAAGGAATGTCACGGGTGATCTCTTCCGGCCCGAGCTTGGTGTCACGCGCCTCGTGAGAGTATTCCTCGATGTGGATGGATGTGTAGATATCCTCGCGAACAAGACGCTCGTTGAGCAAAACGGCGTCCTCGTAGTTATAGCCCTCCCAGGTCATAAAGCCGATCAGCATATTCTTACCGAGCGCCATTTCGCCGCCGCGGGTTGCCGTACCGTCAGCCAGAACCTGACCGACCTCGACTCTCTGATCCTTCACAACGAAGGGTCTTTGGTTGATACAAGTGCCTTGGTTGGTTCTCTTGAACTTGACCAGATGGTAAGCGTCGATGCCGCCCTCGTCATTCTTGACGCGGATCTCATCGGCAGAGACGTATTCCACGTAGCCGGCGTTCTTATTGAGCACGCACACACCGGAATCCGTACCGGACTTATACTCGATACCGGTACCGATCATCGGCGCTTCGCTGACCATCAGCGGGACGGCCTGCTTCTGCATGTTCGAGCCCATCAGGGCACGGGTGTTGTCATCGTTTTCAAGGAAGGGGATGTGGGAAGCAGAAACGGAAACGACCATCTTCGGGGAGACGTCCATATAGTCGATCTCCTCGCGGGGAACCTCCAGAATCTCTTCTCTTCTGCGGGCGGTAACCTTCTTATTGACAAACTTATGCTCCTCGTCGAGCGGCTCGTTTGCCTGAGCTACCGTATATTCATCCTCTTCGTCGGCGGTCATATAGCGAACCTCGCTCGTGACGACGCCGGTTTCCTTATCGACCTTGCGGTAAGGAGCCATAATAAAGCCAAACTCGCTGATCTTGGCGTAGGTGGACAGATACGAGATCAAACCGATGTTCGGGCCTTCGGGGGTCTCTACGGGACACATTCTGCCGTACTGGGTATAGTGAACGTCACGAACCTCGAAGGATGCGCGGTCACGGGACAGACCGCCCGGACCGAGTGCGGACAGACGGCGCTTGTGCGTCAGCTCGGACAAGGGGTTGTTCTGATCCATAAACTGCGAGAGCGGGGACGAGCCGAAGAACTCCTTGATGGCGGAAATGACGGGGCGCACGTTAATGAGTGCCTGAGGGGTGACGGATTCGGTATCCTGAATGGTCATTCTCTCCTTGACGATCTTGTCCATTCTGGAAAAGCCGATGCGAAGCTGATTCTGCAAAAGCTCACCCACGCAGCGCAAGCGACGGTTTCCGAGGTGGTCGATATCGTCGTCCGAGCCGATGCCGTGGGACAGGGCGAACAGGTAGTTCACGGAAGAGAGGATGTCCATCTTGGTAATGTGCTTGGGAACCAGCTCGTCCTTGCGGTCGCGGATGAGAGCGATGCGCTCCTCTTCATCCTGCGTTTGAGCAAGAATCTCGCCCAGCACGCTCAATTCGACCATTTCCTTGATGCCCGTGGCGCGGCAAGCCTCCTCGGACAAAAACTTGGTCATGGGAACCATTCCGTTCGAGAATACCTTGACGTTCTTGCCGTCCTCGGCAACAACGACAAGCTCGGTGATGCCGTTCTCGTCGAGAAGCTCTGCCTTTTCACGGGTCAGCGTTTCGCCTGCCTCAAAGACGACCTCACCGGTCAGCGCAGAGACGGCGGGTGCGGCAAGGGTCAGACCGGCAACGCGCTTTGCCAGCGAAAGCTTCTTATTATATTTATAGCGGCCGACGGCGGAGATGTCGTATCTCTTGGCGTCAAAGAACAGATTATTGACCAGAATCTGGGCGGACTCCACCAGAGGCGGATCGCCGGGACGCAGTCTTCTGTAAAGCTCCTTGAGAGCCTCCTCGTAGGCGGTGGTATTGTTATTTTCGGCGGTGGCGGAGATCATATCCTTATCCATCGTCAAAAGGAGCATATCCTCCTCGCCGAACATCTGCTTGAGCTCGGCATCGGTAGCAACGCCGAGCGCGCGGACGAGAATGGTAACGGGCATCTTGCGGTTCTTGTCGATGCGAACGTAGAAGATGTCGTTTTGGTCGGTCTCGTATTCCAGCCAAGCACCGCGGTAAGGAATGACGGTGGTGGCGTAGGTGACCTTGTCACTCTTCTCCTGCAGCTTCTGATAGTAGATACCGGGAGAACGAACGATCTGCGAAACGATCACTCGCTCCGCACCGTTGATGAGAAACGTGCCGTTGTCGGTCATCAGGGGGAAATCGCCCATAAAGATTTCCTGCTCCTTGATCTCGCCCGTCAGCTTATTGGTCAGACGGACGGTGACGCGAAGGGGAACGGCGTAGTTTACGTCACGCTCCTTGCACTCCTCGATGGTGTACTTGGGCGTTTTCTCGACCGTATAGTCCACAAAGTCGATCAGGAGATTGCCGGAATAGTCCACGATCGGGGAAATATCGCGCAGTACCTCGACCAAGCCCTCTTCCAAAAACCACTCGAACGACTTCTTCTGAATCTCAATCAGATTCGGAAGCTGCAGAGGCTCATCGTTCTTGGCAAAGCTCCATCTGGTGTTGGTTCCGCACTTCTGGGGATGTGTCATCATAATAACGAACCACTCCTTCTTAAAATTCAACGGAAAAATCCGATTTTTTTGATCCGCCGCTTTTTCATCATCAATTAAAGAGAAGCTTTTCAAACAAAATGCCGCAAATTTTACAAATTGTTCATAAAACGTTTACAGTTTGTTCTCAATGCTTTACAGCCATTTCACAAACTGCCCTTTAAAAATCGAAAGCATCGGCAGGATAGCGCAGTTTATTATAATAACACGCACTTTTCAATCTGTCAAGGGGCATTTTTGAATTTTTTTCCTGCTTTTCATTGACGGAAATGGGAAAGAATAGTATAATTATTTTAGAAGTTTTTTCGCAAAGGAGAGAGCGGATGAATCAAGTTAAAAGGCAGATCGAAGCGCTGCGCGAGGCGCTTCGTCATCATTCCTATCGCTACTACGTTCTGGACGATCCCGAAATTTCCGACTACGAGTACGATATGCTCTTCAAAAAGCTCGAGGGATTGGAGAAAGAGCATCCGGAATGGGACGATCCTCTCTCCCCCACCAAGCGCGTCGGCGGAGCGGTGCTGGAGCGCTTCGAAGAGCTGGTGCATCCCGTTCCCCTGAAGAGTCTTTCCAACGTTTTTTCGGGAGAGGAGCTGTTTCGCTTTCTGGACGGAATCCGCAAGAGCGTCCCCTCTCCTTCGTTTGCCGTGGAATACAAGATCGACGGGCTTTCCGTTGCGCTGGAATATCAAAACGGCGTCTTTGTGCGAGGTGCGACCCGCGGAAACGGATTGGTGGGCGAGGACGTTTCGGAGAATCTGAAAACCATCGGCTCGATCCCGATGGTGCTCAATGAGCCCGTGGAGCATCTGATCGTGCGGGGCGAGGTCTTTATGCCCAAAAAGAGTTTTGAAAAGCTCAACGAGGAGCGCGAGCTTCTCGGCGAGCCGCTGTTTGCCAATCCGCGCAACGCGGCGGCAGGTTCTCTGCGCCAGCTTTCCTCGGCTGTGGCAGCCAAGAGAAGGCTCGATATTTTCATTTTCAACATTCAGACCGTTTCGGGAAAAAGCTTTTCCTCCCACGCAGAGAGTCTGGAGTGGTTAAAGACGCTCGGCTTCAAGGTGTCCCCTTACGTCGTACTGCGAGAGAACGAAGAGATCTTAGCGGAGATCCTGCGGCGGGGCGAGGAGCGCGAGGCTCTTTCCTTTGACATTGACGGTGCGGTGGTCAAGACCGATTCGTTTTTGCATCGCGAGGAGATCGGCGAGCTTCCGCACGCGCCGAAATGGGCCATTGCCTATAAGTATCCGCCCGAGGAAAAGGAGACGGTCGTGCAGGACATTACCGTTCAGGTGGGCAGAACGGGCGTTCTGACGCCGATCGCGACGCTGACGCCCGTGCGGCTTGCGGGGACGAGCGTTTCCCGCGCCACGCTTCACAACCGCGACTTCATTGCCGAAAAAGACATCCGTGTCGGTGACACGGTGGTGGTGCGAAAGGCGGGCGAGATCATTCCCGAGGTGCTTCGCGTCATACCCGAAAAACGGCCGCCCGAGGCGCTTCCCTTCACGTTTCCCGCCGTTTGTCCGTCTTGCTCGGAGAAGCTGAGCGAGGAGGCGGACGTCGCCGCCATTCGCTGTACCAACGCCGCCTGTCCCGCACAGCTTGAGCGCAATCTGATCCATTTTGCCTCACGCGGGGCAATGGATATTGACGGAATGGGCCCTGCGGTGGTGCAGGCGTTTTTGAAAAACGGGATCATTCACAGCATTGCCGATCTGTACCGCTTCGATCAGGCCCGTGCCGCCGAGATCGAGGGCTTGGGCGAAAAGAGCATCGAGAGGATTGCCGAGGCGGTGGAAAAAAGTAAGGGGCAATGTCTGTCCCGCCTGATCTACGCGCTGGGCATTCGCAACGTCGGCGAAAAGACGGCAAAGGCCCTCGCGAGCCACTTCGGCACGATGGATGCTCTGTCAAGGGCTACCGAGGAAGAGCTTTGCCGGATCGACGACGTCGGCGCGGTCTGTGCCGAGAGCATCACTCGCTTTTTTGCTTCGGAGTCCTCGGTTCGCCTGCTCGCTGAATTGGAGGCGGCGGGAGTCAACCTGCGCTATCTGGGCGTGCAAAGCAGTAACAAGTGGCAGGGGCTGAATTTCGTTCTGACGGGAACGCTCCCCACCCTCAAGCGCGACGAGGCCGCCGCCAAGATCGAAGCGGAGGGCGGCAAGGTCGTGGGCTCGGTATCCAAGAAAACAAGCTACGTCGTGGCGGGCGAGGCCGCCGGCTCCAAGCTGACCCGAGCGCAGGAGCTTGGCATTCCGATCCTCAACGAGGCGGAATTTCTCGCAATGCTCGAGCAGGAATAAGAACAAAAAAACAAGAATCACCTTACGGGTGATTCTTGTTTTTTTCTGATGGGATCAGAGGCGAACGCCGATCAGCGCGTTCACGCAAAGAAGCTTGTCACAGCCCTCGGCGGGAACAAACTCGATCGAGCGGATAGCAGAAGCGGGCTTGGGATTGATCCACTCGTAGCGATAGACGGTGGCAAAGTCGCCATGGACCGTTTCGGTCTCAATCGCATCGCTCGTCCAGGTCGCCGAATAGCCCGTGTGGCGGTAATACGGCTGGGGGAAGGGCTCGTTCTGGCGGCGGGCGTAATGGCTGACGTTACCGCCGTAGGTGACGGGGATCTCGACCGTCTCGCCGTCCTCGTAGGTAACGGTGTACGCGCCGATGCGCTCAGGCAGAACCCAGGCGTGCTTGACGCGCGAGGCAACGGTGTAATGCTCGAAAAGAAGCGAATCGAAGCTCGCGTTCACGGAAAGGGAAATACCCTTCTCTCCCTCGGGATCGGGCAGGGCGCGGTCAACGAGGATCGTGCGCTTGCCGCCGTGGAGCGAGGGATAGCGCTTGTCCTGCACGCGCTCACGGATGGCGGGGATCATTTTTCTCAGGATGCGATCGTAGGAATAGCGGCAGGGGGTGCGGTAGGATTCGCTCCAAAGCATACCCGCCGTATAAAGGAAGTCGTAGAATTTGCCCTCGGATTGCATCGTGCTTTCCTTGGTTTCGACCCAAGCGGAGATCTGCGCGCCGAAGATCGGCTTGCGGATGCGGCTCTCGAAGCGCGGGAAGTGGCTGGAGTAGAGGTTTCCGAAGGCCACGGGAAAGCCGAGCGGCAGGAGATTGTCCTCGATGTCCTTGGGCAGATGGAAGTACCAGATAAAGTCAAGAAGAACGATGTCCTTGGGGAGTCTCTCCGCGGCCGCGGGCGTAGGATATTTGCTGACGGGCTGGAGCATATCCGCCCACATCATCATCGTCAGCCCCTTGGCGGAGTAAAAATCGTGGAGCTTTTGGATGTCCTCGCAAAACAGCTCGACAGGATCGCGCTTGCTGCACTTCTCGCACACGCCGAACTGATAGACCTCGTCGTGTCCGACGTGAACGTACTTTTTGGGACGGAAGGTGTCGAGGATCTCCTCGGCAAGATCAAAGAGAAGCTCGTAGGATTTGGGATTGGACGGACAGAACGAGTGCTGATAGAAGGTGCCGGTGGTGGCATCGGCAACGCGGTTCTCCTCTTCCCCCTCTTGGACGACGGCGGCGGGGATCTCCGCAATCTCGGGGTGGGCCAAGGTCATAAACTGCACGTGGCTGAGGCCCTGGATCTCGGGGATGATCTCGATGCCGAAGCGACGGGCGTAATCGGCCAGATCGCGCGCGAGGCACTTGCGGACGGTTTTACCGCCGCCGACCATTCCGTGCGTGATGCGCGGCCAGAGTCCTGCGCGCCAATTTTTCTCGGCCTCTTCCCAAGCGCGGTTGATCTCGGGGTGAGATTCGTATTCCAGCGCGCCTGCGACTTCCATGATAATGTGGTTATAGCCCGCGGGGGACAGGACGTATTTAATCAGGCGTTTGGTAAACTCCATTTCTTCTTCCGCAGGCAGATACAGATGCACGCCGCGGAAGCCGACCATCGGTGCATCCTCAATGCGGCAAAGCGGAACGCTGCCGTCCTCGATGAGCTTCAAAACGCTTTCCGCGCCCATCACAAAGCCGCGCAGATCCGAAGCACGAACGACAGTCTTTTTCTCCTCGATGCGGATGGCAAAGGCGTTTTCCGCAAGAGTGGGATCGGAGCTGAAAAGGAGCGTTGCTTTGGCTTTTTCATCCAAGCCCGCACCCGTCAATTCGCCGTATTTTTCCAAGAACAGCTCGGCGGCAGAGGCCGCTTCGGGACAGTCGGTCTCGATCTTGTTCCAAGCAGCGGGGATGCGACCGCCCGTCTCCTCGAGCGTTCGGGGGATCGGATACAGGCAAACGCCGGACAGATCGGCACCGTAAATGCCGATCTCGGAAAAGGCAACCGAGGAAAAATCTCCGTCGATCTCCAAGACGAAGCCGTTTACACTTGCCTCAACGGAAAGAGCGATCTCCTTGGAAGTGATCTGCTTTCCCGTTTCCCCGAAATAGGAATCGAGCAGTACGTCCCTCTCGGCATCGAAAAGACGAATCGAGCGGGGCGCGGAACGACGGTCAAGCTTGAGAAGGATCTGATTGATATGAAAATCGCCCTCAAATGAAACGGCAAGATCGAGCTTTTGCCCGATCATTTCCTTCCAGCTGACCAAAAACGTCTCGCCAAGGAAGGGATTGCCTGCCTCTTTGCAGGCCGGCTCAAGGTCGGTGCTGGTTATTTTGACACGGTAGTTTAAATTTTGCAAACGGTCGTTGAGTTTTCCGATATACACTTTCATTCCGCCTTTCCTTCCCACAAGGGAAAAAGAGTATCTTTTGCTTTGATTCTACCACACAAAAGCGCGTTCTACAAGGAAAAAGCGCATTTTCCTTGTATTTTTTTCTGTTTCGTGCTATGATGAAAAAAATGTACGAAAATCGAAAGGAATCCGCTTTGTTCGACTGCCATATTCACAGCCTTCACTCTCCCGATTCCCAGCAAACGATCGACAGCGTATGCGATCAGGCGATCGCACTGGGACTGGAAGGCGTTGCCATTACCGACCACGTCAACGCACTGCGCTTTGAAGAGCAGGACGCGCTGAAGAGGATCCTCGAGCAGCACGAGGATATTCTTCAAAAAAAAGAACGCTACCAAGGGCGCCTTGTTCTTTGCGGAGGCGTGGAGATCGGAGAGCATATCCACAATCCCAAGGACTGCGAGAAGATCGTCGCACTCGGCTGGCACGACGTCATTCTCTCCTCCTGCCACGTCAGCAGCGTTTTGATGCAAAGCTTTGCCAAGGCAAGCTTTGACGAAAGCGTTTCCGACGAAATGATCCGGCGCTGTGTCCGTCAGCATTTCCTTGACGTCAGAAAAAGCGTTGAAGAGACCGACCTTGACGTTGTGGCACATCTGACCGGCCCGCTTCGCTACCTCAAACGCAAATGGAACCGTACGATTCGCTGGGAGACGTTTGCCGAAGAGGTGGAAAGGACGCTGGAGGTCATCATCCGTCACGGGCGTGCACTGGAGGTCAACACCAACGGCTACGAGGATGAGGAAGGATACCACGAGTTACCCGATCGGGCATTGCTTCGGCTCTACCGCTCCCTGGGAGGTGAGAGGATCACCATCGGCAGCGACAGCCACGGCCGACACCCCATTGCCAACCGTTTTGAGACGACCGTCCCGATGCTCGCCTCTCTCGGATTCGAGGGAATCCTCGCCTTCGAGAACAGAAAAAGTCGCCTGATCCCCTTTTCCGCGATGCCCATTTACTTTCCGTCAAGTGAGGTTTTGCTATGACCGATCTTATTTTTCTTGCCGTCGCGATCGCTTCGATCGCGCTGGTTCCCGTCCTCTGCCTGGCCTTTTTTGCCCTTCGAAGAGCGCATCTTCCCTCCCCGGAGGAATTCACCAGACGCCTGATCTATTTTCTCCTGCTTCTCGCGGCGGGCACGGCGCTCGAGGCGGGTTTTCGTCATCAAAAGGATCCCTTCGCGCTCCAGAGCATTCTGGACGCGCTGTACTGCTCGCTGAGGATGTTTTTCGTGGACGGCACGATGGAGCAGATCGATGCGGCAAGGCTTCCCGAGATGCTGCCGCAGGTGATGCGCTCTTACTACCTGACCTACTACGCACTTTGCTTTTTGGATGCGGCGTTCACCACCTTTGCCGTGCTCTCTTTTTTCCGAAGCGTGACCGAGCGCTTCAAGCTTCGATTGCTCACGCTCTTTAGGGGCTCGACCTACGTGTTCAGCGAATTGAACGACCACACGCTCGCCATTGCCACTTCCGTCAGAAAGCGCCGCGTCTGGTACCGCCCAACCGTGATCGTCTTTTGCGACGTGTACCGCCACAACGTGGAATCGGTGCAGGAGCGCTTGCAGAAAGCGCAGGATTTGAACGCACTTTGCTTCCGCGAGGACATTTGCCGCGTAAACCGTTGGGTTTTGGGCAAGCAAAGAAAGAAGGACGGCGAGTTTTTGTCCGCAGGGAAGGAGCCGCGCTTTCACTACTTCCTTTTCGGTGAGGATCAAGGGGAGAACGTGCATCAGGCGATGCAGCTTGCCAAGTGGGAAAACGAGCGATGGCGTTGCCACCGACGCCTGCTCATCAGCGTACTGTCCTCGGACGAAATCAGCGGAAAGATCTTCGACAATTTAAACCAAGGGCAGACGCATCAGCACTACTGCATTCGCCGCATCGACCGAAGAATGCTTCTGGCGTGGTCTGTGGTGCATCCAAAGCCGTTTCGCCTGATCGACTGCGACGACAAGAACGAAAACCCCGATCGCGATCTGAAGGTACTGCTCGTGGGAGCGGGACTGTACGGCATTGCGATTCTGAGGACGCTGGTCTGGTATTACCAAAGAAGAAGCGGCAAGATCTCCGTTTGGATCGCCGATCGCGATCCCGACACCGAGGATCGGCTTCGCGGGATGATGCCTGCGCTGTTTGATACGTCCGTGCCCGACGGAGAAGATCCGAACCCTGAGGACGCCGCCTATTCCCTTCACTTCTTCCCGCCCTGCGACGTAGCGGGCGAAGCCTTTGCCGAGCACTTTGCCGAGGCCGGCCCGTTCGACGCGATCTACGTCACCCTTGGCGAGGATGATGCCAACGCCAATGCCGCACTCCGCTTGCGGACGCTTTGTGACCGCCTGCTCTTCCGCGAGATCGTACGACAAGAAAAGCTCGTGACGGACGACACGGGAGAACAACGCCTCACGCTTTGCGAGCCGAAGCGCTTTTGCGAGATCTTCGCGGTCATTCACAGTGATATGAAGGCAGAAAATCTCACCGGAGACGGCGAGGGCTGCAAGCTTCTCACGGGAAGCGCTGTGGATTCGCACATCAACGTGGTGGGAAATCACAGCAGCATCTATCAATACGAGAACCTGCACAACGCCCGCGAAGAGGCGGAAAGCAAGGCCGCTCACCTTGACCGTTTCCCCAACCAAAGCTACGAAAACAGCGAGTATTACGTCTTTTCGTCCTTGGCACACATCAAGCATCTGCGCTTTATCGAAGAGCTTTACGGAAAAAAGGCGCTGTGCGACGAGACGGGCAGGATCACCGAGGAGTGTCTTCGCATTTCCAAAAAGCAATGGAACGCTTATATGCGCGGGATCGGCTACGTGCCCGTTGACCGCTCGATGACAAGTCAAACGCGCGAGGAGCTTTTCACCTCCGAGGAATACCGCGGCTCGGTCAGACGCCACTTTGCCCGCGGCAAGTGGCACAATTCGATCGTTCCGTTCGATCAGATCGGCCCAAAGGAACAGCAAAACAACGTCAAAGAGAGCGATCTGAAATAAAAAAGCAAAAAAAGCAAGATTTTTTTGAAAAAAATCTTGCTTTTTTTCTTTTGCTGTGATACAATGCCAAAAGCGAACAAGATTCGGGGCATTAGCGCAGTTGGGAGCGCACAACACTGGCAGTGTTGGGGTCAGGGGTTCAAGTCCCCTATGCTCCACCAGAAAAGAACCCACATTTGTCTACGACAAGTGTGGGTTCTTTCCAACTAAATCCGTCCTATCGGACGGGATAAATCCCACCTTAGTGGGATGAAATCACTTCGTGATGAAATCCGACTTCGTCGGGAGATAAGGACGGATTTAATTTCATCTGCGAAGCAGATTTCATCCGAGCATTGTTCGGATTTCATCGCGCTTGCGCGATTTCATTGAAAAGCATCAAGAGCTGCGATATAATGTATTCAAAGAGGTGATTTCAATGGCTGAAAATAAACTTGCTGATATGTCAACAGAATTTGCAATTCAAATATTAAAACTGACAGATGATATAAAAGGACATTATTCTTTGTCAAACCAGCTTGAACGAAGCGGTACAAGTATTGGAGCAAATATCCGCGAGGCGAAATATGCGCACAGCCGTCCCGATTTTATCGCTAAATTGCAGATTGCTTTGAAAGAATGCTACGAAACAGAATACTGGATTGAAATCGCACAAAAAGCGAGCATTATCTCTGAT
>JAZRZQ010000093.1:0-4973 GCA_045601445.1 Eubacteriales bacterium
TTTAGTCAGCATATCACTTAACAGACAAAAAGAAAGAGAAGACTCGTTAATATACGAATCTTCTCTTTTCTGTTGCTCTGTGGGTTTGGGCTACTGCCCAACTGAATTTGTGCATACAAATGCGATGCTGGTTCTTAACAGAAACAGGTATGATTACAAATTTTCCGATAAGAACAACACCAATTTCTACACAGCTTTTTTCTTTGAATCAAAAATGCTCGTAATAAACGACCTCGCTTAAATCGCGGCTTTCAAAATGAAGCGGCAGGGGCTTGCTCTCGGGGTGGGGGTAGCCCATCACGAGAAGCGCGTGGGGGATCACGTTTTCGGGAATGGCAAATTCCCGCCGCATCGCCGCGGGATCAAAGTGCATCACCCAGCAAGAGCCGATCCCGAGCTGATGCGCCATCAGCATCATGTGCGTGGTGACGATGGACGCGTCCACCTCGGCCGATGTTGCCCCGTCGTAGGGTCTGACCCAGGTCTCGGTTCGGTCGTAGCAAACAAGCATCGCCAAGGGGGCGTTGAAATGGCATTTGGTGCATCGCTTCAGTCGCTCCAGAGATTCCTTTTCCTTCAAAACGAGAATGCGCTGGGGCTGATTGTTACAGCCCGTCGGCGCGAGATGCCCGCAAGCGAGGATTTTGTCGATCACTTCCTGCTCCACGGGGCGCGGGTCGAAGCGCCGATGGGAAAAGCGTTCGGCGGCAAATTGTAAAAAATCCATGGGAATGCTCCTTTCTTATGTGCTTAAAACCTTCAGACCGAAGCGGCGAAGAGTCTCTTCGGCTCTTTCGATTTCTTCCTTGGTCGGCAGTCGCTCGGGCATCTTTGACAAAAGACCGAGCGCACGGTATTTGTGGTCGCTGAGCTTGTGATAGGGAAGCACGCGCACGGCCTTGACCTGCCCGAGCGGTGCGAGAAGCTCGGCCATCTCCTCGATCTCGGCGGCGTTGTATTCGGGGATAAAGGGGATGCGGATCTCGATCTCGGCGCCCTTTTCGTTCAGATAGCGAAGGTTTTCGAGGATCGGCGCGAGAGGAACGCCCGTTCCCGCCAAGTGGGTGGCGTCGGTTGCGGCCTTGAGGTCGTACAAAAACAGATCACAATGCGGCAGAACGGCGTCGATCGCGCTTCTTTTTATAAAGCCGCAGGTATCGACAGCCGTGTGAATGCCTTCGGCCTTGAGGCGCGCGAGCAGTTCGGCGCAGAATTCGGCCTGCAAAAGGCACTCCCCGCCCGAGAGTGTGACCCCGCCGCCCGAGGCCTCGTAAAACGCACGATCCTCGGTCAGCTTCGGCAAAAGCTCCTCGAGGGTGTATTCTTTTCCGTAAAGAAGCATCGCGCCGCTCGGGCAAGCCTCGGTGCAGGCGGTGCAAGTGCGACAGCGATCACGGTCAAAGAGATGCACGCCGCTCTCAAAGCGGTGGGCTTTCTCGGGGCAAACGGCCGCGCAAGCGGTACAGAGGGTGCATTTTTTCTCAAAATAGGCAATCTCACCGTGCCCCGAAAGACCCTCGGGGTTGTGACACCACGCACAGCGTAAGGGACAGCCCTTGAAAAAGACCGTGGTGCGGATGCCGTCTCCGTTATGCACCGAGAAGCGCTGGATCTGAAAGATCTTGGCGGTCATGCGGTCTCCTCCGCTTGCTTGGCCTGACGGATGAACGCATCCTGCCAGACGCGGTCGAGATCGACGAAAAAGGCGTTCCAGCCGCACACGCGCACCTGAAGATCGGCATATTTTTCGGGGTTTTCCTGCGCGCGGATCAGATCGTCGGCGGAAAAGACGTTTCCGTGCATCGCAAAGCCGCCCAAGGCAAAATAGGTTTTCAGCAGAGCCAAAAAGACCGTCAGCCCTTCCTCGTTTTGAACGGCCGAGGGATGAAGCACCACGTCAAGCACGCTTCCGTTGGGGAAGGCGGCGTGGTCGATCGTGCAGACGGATTGGATCAGCGCGGTGATCCCCTCCCGTTCACAGCCGACGGTGGGGGAGAGGTTCTTCGAGAGGATCTCGCCCGCGCCGCGCCCGTCGGGGGTAGCCATCGTGCGTGCACCGTTGTAGGCAGCGCGGTCAATGGAGATCAAAGACGCCTTGAATACGCCGCCTCTTCCGTTCGGTCTGTTGTTGACAAGTCCTTGGCAAAAGTCGGTCCATTCGGCGGTGAGCGCGTCGGCCTCGGGGTGGTGATTGCCGTATTTCGGTAAGGAAAGCACCCTGCGGCGCAGGAGCTCGTTTCCTTCCCAATTTCGCATCAGAATGGCAGAAAGCTCGTCGAGCGTGAGGGATTTTTCCTCGAAAACGAGGGTGCGAACGGCGATCAGCGAGTCCACGAGATTGGCAAGCGAATTAAAATACAGCGAGCTGTTGTTGTATTTCGCGCCGCCGCGGTACACGTCAAGCCCGATTTCGATGCTGTGATCGTACTGCGCGGAGAGAAGCGGCTCGGGATTGGTGCGGTCGTAAAAGTGCTCGATTTTCGTCACGTACTCGCTCACTCGATCGGTCAGAAAGACGATCTGGCGGCGGATCTCGCGACAGAAATCCTCCCAGGTGGCGATCTTCTCGGGCGCAAAGCTGATCGCCTTGCCGGTGGCCGCATCACAGCCCTTGGTGAAAACAAGCTCGACCGCCTTGGCGAGATTGACCCCGCCACAGCCCGTACAGCCGATCTCCATGCCCCAGACGGCAGGCTCGTAACAGCCGATCGGGACGAAGTTCTTCGCATCCGTTTCTTCAACGCCCACGCGCAAAAGGCCCTCGATGGCAACCTTCTCCTGCACGAATACGAACGAGGAATTGCCGCCGCGGATGCAGTTCAGCACCTGCTTTAAAAAGGCGTCGGGCGTGTGCTCGGAAACGCGGATGTGAATCTTCGGGCTGTAAATGGAAAGAGAATCGTAGATCTCGACCACGAGAGCGGAAAAATCGTCGGTGATCTCGACGCCGTTTTCGTCACTGCCGCCGAGACAGAAGGGCAGGTCAAACGGGATCTTCGCGCACCAAAAATGATAGAGGAAGAAGCGGAGCTGATCGCACAGCTCTTCCTTGGTAAATCTACCCTTGGCTAAATCGCGGTGATAGAACTCGGAAAGAAGCACGTCGAGTCTGCCGAGCGTGCGAATGCGCGTGGCAAACACGTCGTTGTGCAAAAAGAACATCACGACCAGAAGCTGCATTGCCTCGTAGCTGTTTTGCGGCGCGCGCTTCGTGATCGCGCGCAGGGCGGCCGCGTTCTCGGCATTGTGCGGCTCGATGGCATCTGCCAAGCGCTCGATGACGTGCACCACCGCGCCAAGAGTGATCTCGCAGGAGCGGTAAAAGACCGCCTGCTCCTCGGAAAGATTGTCCCGAGCGGCCGCCCGTTTCACGCGCTCGATCAGCCCGACCAGGCCGATTTGAAGCAAAAGGCGTGAGTTCGGCGAGGTGTGGCTGTAATCGCTGTTCGCGTGGCAAGCACCCAAGGATTTGGAGAGAAGGTTCCACTCGGATTCTTCCTTCATCTCATTTTCGAGGATCTCCTTTTCCCAGCGGACTCTCTGCCTGCGGATCAGCGAAAAGCCCTGAAGCTTTTCCTGAAAAATATCGTTCGGGTCGATGGCAATGGCCGCATTCTCGGCAAGACAGCGAAAGCTCTCCGCCTTTACGATGGCGCGGGGAAGACCGCTTTGCTCCAAGGAATAAAGCCGCGCTTCCATTTCCTCCTGCGATAGCTTGGCGCCGAAAAAGCTCGGTTCGGCAAAAAAGGCCGCAATGGCCTCCTTTCGTTCTTGAAAAGACATTTCTTCATCCCTCCTATGGCTTCATCGTACCAAAACTACTTTTCTTTGACAAGAAGAAATCGCTCCGACTTGACTGATTCGCTCTTTTTTGTTATGCTAAAGGAGAGGTGAAAATAATGAAATTCTTTGAATCCCCTCGCGCCGTCGAGGAAATCAAACTTGTCGTATTCGTTCCTTTCGGTCGCGGGACGCCCTATCACCCCGACCGCCCCAATCACGGGCTGGCGTTTCACTTGGCCTGCCGCGTGCGCTATTCGTTTGACAGCGGGGAGGATTTCATCTGCCGCGCGGGGGACTGCATCTATTTGCCCGAGGGCGCATCGTATCGGGTCACACCGCTTGAGGCCGAGCGGGAGGGAGCGGGTGTTTGGGCGATCAATTTTTCTCTGAGCGAAGGGGAAGCCGCCCCGCCCCAACGCATCTCGCCCCGCGCCACTGAGGAGTTGTCACAGCTTTACGCCCGCTCGCTTCGCGCGTTTCGCTCCGATTCCGCCGCCGCCTTCTTCGACGGGATGCTCTCCTTTTATCGCATCCGCAAGCTCCTTTCGCTCAACGCCTCGCCCGAGGGCTCGGCCGCGCGGCGCAAGACCCTCGCACCCGCCATCGCCTATCTCGAGGAGCATTTTTGCGAGGACGCTCCTTCCATTCCCGCGCTTGCACGTCTCTGCGGCGTCAGCGATTCTTATTTTCGAAAGCTCTTTTTGAAGGAATTTTCCGTGCCTTGCTCGGTCTATCTTCGAAACAAGCGCCTCGATTACGCCGCGCGCCTGCTCGAATCCGGCGTCTATTCCGTCACGGAGGTCTCGCTTCTCTGCGGCTTCGGGGATCCCGCGTATTTCAGCCGCGAATTTAAAAAGCGCTTTGCCATCTCTCCGCGCGCGGCAAAGCCCCATTAAAAAAATCCGATCGAAAAGGGTTCTTCTCATAAGGATGAAGAAAGTCTCGATGAAATTCATCGAGGCTTTCCTTATGCTGATCGGATAGAACCGGCATCGCATTTGTAAGTAAAAATGCTTCTGTTTGGGTGATACCCAAACCCTTTTTACAACAAAAAGAAAGATAAGTGATATTCTTTGCTGTGCAAAGAGTGATATTTTCACTTTGTGAAAGTGATATTACTCCCTCTGGTCGTAGTGATATTTTATTCGCCCTAAAAACTGTCCGTAGGACAATATCACGATGCGAAAGCA
>JAZRZQ010000094.1:0-12470 GCA_045601445.1 Eubacteriales bacterium
CAACTTCTTCAACCACATTGACATCCCCGCGGAAAACGTCAACATTCTCAACGGTATGGCAGAGGATCTGGAGGCGGAGTGTCAGCGCTACGAGGACAAGATCGCGTCCTACGGCGGAATTGATCTGTTCCTCGGCGGCAGCGGCGTGGACGGCCACATCGCCTTCAACGAGCCCTTCACCTCGCTGACTTCCAGAACGGGCGTTCGTGCTTTGACGGAGGACACCCTGATCGTCAACTCCCGCTTCTTCGGCGGAGACGTCAACAAGGTTCCCAAGACCGCTCTTTCCGTCGGTGTCGGCACGGTCTGCGATTCCAAGCAGGTTCTGCTTCTCATCAGCGGTCACAACAAGGCCCGCGCTCTGCGTCATTGCGTCGAGGGCGGCGTAGATCACGCTTGGACGATCAGCGCTCTGCAGATGCATCGCGACGGCATCATCGCTTGCGACGAGGCCGCTTGCGGAGAACTGAAGGTCGATACCTACAAGTATTTCAAGGAAATCTACAAGAACGAGAAATAATCAATCCCAAGGGCGAAGCCGATCGGCTTCGCCCTTGCTTTTTTATTTTTGTCAAGCGCTGCTTGACAAAAAGCAAGCGAAATGTGCTTTGCAATCGCAAGAAATGTGATATAATGGTTTTAAATGGGGGTGAAGCGCAATGCTTATCGGTGAAACGATTTTAAAATTCAGAAAGCAAAAGGGGATTTCGCAAGAAGAACTTGCTGAAAAGATGTACGTTACCCGTCAGACGGTCAGCCAGTGGGAGACGAATCAAACCCTTCCGACGATCGAAAACCTCGTCCGCTTGAAGGAGATTTTTGGGGTCGCGCTCGATCGGATCGTTTGTGACGATGAGGTCGAGGTTTCCAAATGCAACGCCGATTCTCTGGACACGGTCTGTGCCGCGCTCGCGTATGCGTTCGGCATCGAGCCGCCGAAGCACGCCGCCAAGAAAAACGAGGAGCTTTGCCATTATATCGATCAGGTGTTCGACGGCAAAAAGGTCGATCGCGTGGTGATGTATAATCCCGACGCCGTCGCACAGTGGATCTATCAGAAGTATCCGGAGCATTTGAGGACGGTCAGAAAAACGGCGGAAAAGGAGATCTATCTTTCCACCGTGATGCCCTCGGTCACGCCCGTTTGCTTTGGCACGATGTATACCGGCGCACAGCCGAGCGTTCACGGCATTCAAAAATACGAAAAGCCGGTCATCCGCATCGATACGCTCTTTGACCGCTTGATCGCCGCGGGCAAACGCATCGCTTTGATTACCTACGGAAAGTGCAGTCTCGGCAAGATTTTCCTTGAGCGCAAAATGGACTATTTTCATTTTGACGAGGGCGGCATCGAGGCCGTCAATGCCAAGGCGATGGAGGTCGTTTTGCGTGACGAGCACGATCTTGTCGTCATCTACAACGGTAATTACGACTCCGTTATGCACAAAACGGGACCCGAAAGCGCGATGTCCTTGGCCGAGCTTCGCTTGAACGATCACGTCTTTACGGTGATCTCCCATCTGATCCGAACGCATTGGCAGCATCACAACACCCTGCTTGGCTTTGCGATGGATCACGGCTGTCACGAGATCGACGGCGGCTGTGGCTCGCACGGGCTGGATATGCCGGAGGATCTGAACATCGTACATCTGTATCAAGGCTTTCCCGAAAAGAACGGGTCAAGATAACGCGACCCAAAAGGAGAAAGAAAATGTATCAAGGAATCGAAGAGTACGTCATCGGACTGAGAAGAGAGCTCCATCAATATCCCGAGGTCGATTTTGACCTGCCAAAGACCGTCGCCGTGGTCGAGCGCGAGCTTGATGCGCTCGGCATTCCCTATACCGAAAAATACGGAAAGGGAAGCGTAGTCGGCTATATTAACCCCGACCGGAGCGCCTTCACCATCGCCATTCGCGCCGATATGGACGCCCTTCGCCTGACCGAACGGCTTGACACACCCTATCGTTCCCGCAACGATGGTTATATGCACGCCTGCGGACACGACGCTCATACCGCCGTTCTTCTCGGTGTGGCAAAGGTCTTAAAGCAAATGGAAACAAGCCTTGCCTGCCGCGTCAAGCTTCTGTTTCAGCCCAGCGAGGAGGGGGTCAAGAGCGGCGCGATGATGATGATCGAAAACGGCGTTTTGGACGACGTCGACGTCATCATCGGTCAGCACGTCACCAATCACTTAATGTTAGGTGAGATGGGAGTTTGCCCCGGCGAATCGCAGGCCTGCAGTCGCCATTTTAACATTGAGATCGTCGGCAAAAGCGCACACGCGGCACAGGCCCAAACGGGCATTGACGCGCTTGCGATTGCTGTTCGCCTTTACAACGCGATCCAGCTTGTCTTAAGCCGTGAGGTCCCGCCGCTGGAGCGCTGTCTATGCTCCATCGGAACGCTCAACGCCGGCACGACACATAACAACGTTGCCGACCGTGCCGTGATGACGGGTACCATCCGCACCTTCAAAACCTCGATCAGTGCCCTGATCTTCGATCGGATCGAGCAGATATCGCGTTCCCTTGCCGCCGAAACGGGTGCCGAGATCAGCACCTACGGCCCGCTTAAGTCGGTTTGCGTATACAATAACCCCTATCTTTCCGAATTGGTGATGGCCTCAATGAAAAAGGTAGTCGGGGAAGAGAATACCCGTCTGTTCAAGGTCGGAATGGGCTCTGAGGACTTTTCCCGCTATGGCGAAATCGTTCCCGCGGTGTTCTTCCGCTTGGGTACGGGTGATCCCGACAGCAAGGTGCAAACCGCGGCACATCACGACGATTTTTGCATTCGCGAGGAAGGCCTCATCAACGGCGTCAAGACGGCGGTGCAGTTCGTGCTTGACCATCAGAGGGGCATCGACCGAGAGAAAATGAAAAAAGCCGACACCCGCGAAGCCAACTGATCCGAAGCGAAAAGGAGAAGAAAAAATGAACGGAAAGATTTCCAATCTCATACAAACGGCCTCTCTGCGCCGCTATACGATCACCGAGGGAAGGGAAAAGGGGCTTGAGGTCATCGATTGCGATAACGGAAGACTTCGCTTTCTTCTGAACGTATCCAAGGCCTGCGATATGATGCAGCTCTATCACGGGGGAGTGAATCTGTCCTTCGTGTCCAAAAACGGCTTTCATCCGAGAGAGCTTGTGTTTGCCAATCGCTTTGAGGGCGGAATGATCTATACCTGCGGGTTGGACAGCCTTGGGGAGCGGGAGGGCTTTGAAGAGCACGGAAGCATTCACAACGTCCCCGCCGAAATCCTTTGTGCGGAATGCTCAGAGGAGGGCATTGTCGTTGAGGCGCTGATCCGTGACACCTGCGTGGGCGGCAAAAATCTTGTGATCCGCCGAAAAATCACCACAGCTATCGGATCGGACACGGTACGGCTCGAGGACGTTTTGACCAATCGTTCTTACCGCGACGAGCCGTATTGCCTGCTGTATCACGTCAACGTCGGCTATCCGATGCTCGATGAGGGGGCGCGCATTGAAATCGATTCCGAAACCTGCCTGCCTCGCACCGAGTGTGCCGCGCGTCAGCTCGATTCGGCCTGCCGCATCGACGCTCCCGTTCCCGAAGCGGAGGAGACCTGCTACTACTTTGATCCGAAAAACGGCAAGGCCTCGCTTGTGAACGATTCTCTCGGCAAGCGTTTTCAAGTCTTGTACTCGCGTGACACCCTGCCGCATTTTTTGGCGTGGAAATCCTTGGCCAGCGGAGATTTTGCCGTCGGGCTGGAGCCTGCTACCGCAAAGCTCGATCATCTCTTTGAGATGAAAACGCTTCCCGCAGGTGAAAGCGTGCGGTTTTGTATTGAGCTGAGCGTTCAAAATCTTGAAAAGTAAAGCGGAATTGCGTTTTCAAGTCGAAAACTTTTGCAATGGAAAAAGATTGAAAAAAATGAGATTTTTTTTGAAAAACCACTTGACAAACGGCAAGGGATGGCATATAATCTCACTTGGTTAGCGAGTGCTAACTAATTGCGTTGCGAGAGATCAACGGATAGAATCGGTGGATACGGATATGAATTTGAGAGAAGTGGAAGAAGGAAAAGAATACGTCATTCGTCAGATCAATACCGACGATGAGGAACTGAATTCGTTTTTATTTTCACTCGGCTGTTACAGCGGTGAGACCATTACCGTCGTTGCTCGCAGAAGAAGCGGCTGTACCGTTTCCATTAAGGACGCCCGCTACAACATTGACAACCAGTTGGCCGAGGCCATTTTGGTTTGATTTTTTTTGAAAAAAATAGGTATTTTCTTATTTTTTTCGCCCGTCGGTTAGCATACGCTAACTCGAAAACGTCGCTGAATCCGCAAGGATTGGTTTATATTAAGAAACGGAGAAGAAACGATGAGAATAGCTTTAACAGGAAACCCCAACTCCGGTAAAACGACGATGTTCAACGCGCTCACCGGCCGAAACGAAAAGGTCGGCAACTGGGCGGGTGTTACCGTCGACAAAAAGGAGCACACGATCAAGAGGATGTATGCCGAGGGCGATCCGATCACGGCCGTCGACCTTCCCGGTGCCTACTCGATGTCTCCATTCACCAGCGAGGAGAGCATCACCAGCTCTTACGTCAAAAATGAGAATCCGGACGTCATTATCAACATCGTTGACGCGGATAATTTGAGCCGAAGCCTCTTTTTTACGACCCAGCTTCTCGAGCTTGGGATTCCCGTCGTTGTTGCCCTCAATAAGAGCGACATCGGCAAGAAAAAGGGAAATACGATCGACGCGATCGCCCTGTCCGAAAAGCTCGGCTGTCCCGTTGTCAAAACCGTTTCTACCTCTTCCGAGGGACTGAAGGCTCTCGTTTCCGCCGCGCTTTCTCAGGCAGGAAAGGAGCAGAAGGCCCCCTACGTTCAAAAGGATATGGATCTGACGAGCAAAGCACAGGCCGAGGCGGCCGACCGCCTGCGATTCGACTTTGTCAATGCGATCGTCAAGGAGGTCGAGAAGCGCAAGGTGCTGACCAAGGATAAGAACGTCGGAGACAAGATCGACGCGATCCTGACCAATAAGTGGCTTGGCATTCCGATCTTTGCCGTCGTCATGTTTTTGGTCTTTTACATTTCTCAATCCACCCTCGGCGCTTGGATCGCAGATGGCGTCGAGATCGGTGACAGCTTTATTCCCGGTCTGGTTCCCTTGCTTGAGGGCTTTCAGGGCTGGGTCGGCTCGCTTCTCGAAAATGCCAATCCGTTGATCTCGGCCATCCTCGTGGACGGCGTCATCGGCGGTGTGGTTGCCGTCGTCGGCTTCTTGCCCCTCGTTATGGTGATGTATTTTCTCATCGCTCTGCTTGAGGATTGCGGCTATATGTCCCGTGCCGCCGTCGTACTTGATCCCATCTTCAAGCGCGTCGGTCTTTCCGGCAAATCCGTCATCCCCTTCGTCATCACCGTCGGTTGTGCCGTCCCCGGCATTATGGCAAGCCGCACCATTCGCAATGAGCGTGAGCGCAGAGCTACGGCAATGCTCGCTCCCTTTATGCCCTGCGGCGCCAAGATCCCCGTCATCGGTTTGTTTGCGGGTGCTTTCTTTGAAAACGCTTGGTGGGTCAGCGCGCTGATGTATTTTGCAGACATCGCACTCATCTTCCTCGGTGCGCTTTTAATCAATCTCATCACGGGTCACAAGGTCAGAAAATCCTTCTTTATCATCGAGCTTCCCGAATACAAGGTCCCCTCGTTCTGGGGTGCCTTTAAGTCGATGTGCGCTCGCGGCTGGGCCTATATTGTCAAGGCCGCAACCATCATCCTTCTGTGCAATATGGCCGTTCAGCTCATGCAGACCTTCACCTGGAGCTTTACCGTTGCCGAAAGCGCAGACACCTCGATTCTTGCGTCCATTGCCGCTCCCTTTGCCTATCTTCTCGTTCCGATCGTCGGCGTGCTTTCCTGGCAACTGGCTGCGGCCGCCATCACCGGCTTTATTGCCAAGGAAAACGTTGTGGGTACGCTCGCCGTTTGCTTTGTGGGATTGGAAAACCTCATTGACAGCGAGGAGCTTTCTCTGATGGAAGGTGCAGGTGCCGAGGCGGCAGGGATCATCGCGATCTCCAAGGTTGCCGCTCTGGCTTATCTGATGTTCAACCTCTATACGCCGCCTTGCTTCGCGGCCATCGGCGCAATGAGAGCGGAAATGAAGAGTGCAAAATGGCTCTGGGGCGGAATTGGCCTTCAGTTTGCGGTCGGTTACACCACGGCGTATCTCGTCTATACGGTCGGCACGCTGATCGTTGGCGGTACGCTCAACGTCACTGCGGCCATCGGCGGATTTCTTGCCGTGGCGGCTATGGCAGTCATCATCATCGGCCTTATTTTGAATACCAATGAAAAAATGAAGGCCGTGGCACTGAAAAAAGCGTAAATTGTCTGAAAGGATGAAAGAATGGAAAACGTAATCGTTGTACTGATTCTTCTTTTGCTGGCGGTGGGAATCGTTTGGTATCTCGTTCGAAAAAAGAAGCGTGGCGAAACCTGCATCGGCTGTCCCTACGCGAAGCAGTGCGGCGGCAAATGCTCCCATTCCTCCGATCCGTCGAAGTGATTTTGAAACCTGCGGCAGAGATTTTCTCTGCCGCCCCTTTTTTCTTTTTGACTAAAAAATTAATTTTGCATAAAAAAACAAAAAAGAATTGAAACTTCCATAATCCTGCGGTATAATAAGCGTAAAAGATGCGAAAGGCGCCGTTTGCCTTTCAAAAGGAGAAAGAAATGTATATTCGTTACACTTACGATCAATTAAAAACCTTTTGCTGTGACGCCTTTGCCGCCTTCGGCTTTACGGCCGAGGAGTCGGAAAAGATTACCGACGTTTTGCTTTTGTCCGACATTTACGGCATTGAGTCCCACGGTATGCAGCGTCTCGTTCGCTATCACAAGGGCATCGAAAAGGGCCTGATCCACGTCGACGCCAAGCCCGAGGTTCTCTTTGAAACTCCTGTCTCCGCTGTGATCAACGGTCACGACGGTATGGGACAGCTCATCTCCATTGAGGCAATGAATCTTTGTATCGAAAAGGCCAAAAAGAGCGGAATGGCCGTGGTCAGCGTGAAGAACTCCAACCACTTCGGTATTGCAGGCTACTACGCAAAAATGGCTTGCGATCAGGGCTTGGTCGGCTTTGCCTTCACCAACTCCGAGGCCATTATGGTTCCCACCTACGCCCGCAAGGCCATGCTTGGCTCGAACCCGATCGCCGTTTCCGTTCCCGCTGAGCCCTATCCCTTCTTCTTTGACTCCTCGACGACCGTTGTCACGAGAGGTAAGCTCGAGATATACAACAAACTCTCCAAGCCCCTTCCCGAAGGCTGGGCGCTGGATGAGAACGGTAAGCCCTGCAGCGATGCAAGCCGAGTCCTGACCAACATCGTTGCCAAGGCCGGCGGCGGCATCGTTCCGCTCGGCGGTGACACGGAGCCGCTTGGCGGTCACAAGGGCTACGGCTACGGTATGCTCTGTGAAATCTTCTGCTCCATCTTCTCGGGTGGACTGACCTCCAATCACACCCACATCGGCGGCAAGGGTGGCACCTGCCACGGCTTTATGGCCATTGACCCGAAGGTCTTCGGGGATGCCGAGGCACTCAAGGCGCACTTCTCCACCTTCCTGCAGGAGTTGCGTGACGCTCCCAAGGCCGAGGGACAGGAGAGAATCTATACCCACGGCGAAAAAGAGATCCTTGCCAGCGCCGATCGCTTGAAGAACGGCATCGACGTCAACATCAACACCGTCGTCGAAATGAAAAATCTTTGTGACTACCTTGCTCTTGACAGCGTCAAGTATCTCGGAGAGGTCGATTTTTCTTCCGCTAAGCAAAGCTCTTACAAATAAAAAGACTCTTTTCCCGAAGTCAAACGGCTTCGGGATTTTTTTTGTTCAAAAAAAGCAAAAAATCTCTTGAAAATTGCCGATTTTGGTTGTATGATAGCACTTGCTGAAAAAAGATAAGGGGGAGGGATTTGCCGTGTCGCTCGTTCGTTTTGTCAAAAACAATGCCGTCTTTTGCATTGCCGCCATGGCTGCGCTGATTACCTGCTTTTTCGTCCCACCCGACAAAAAATATCTCGACTATTTTGACTGGAAGACCCTCGCCTGCCTTTTTTTGACACTGGCGGTCATCTGTGCGCTTCGCAATATTAAGTTTTTCACCATTATCGCCCGTAAGCTCGTTGCGACCTCGGGAAATCTTCGCGGCTTGTTTTTGATCCTCGTCACCGTCACCTTTCTCGGCTCGATGGTGCTTGCCAACGATATGGCGCTGATTACCTTTCTGCCGCTCGGCTATTTTGCCTTGAGCGTAGCGGGGGAAGAGCGCTATATGGCGTATTTGTTTATTTTGCAAAACATTTCCGCTAATCTCGGTGGAATGCTGACTCCCTTTGGAAATCCGCAAAATTTGTATCTCTATTCCTTTTTTCACATTCCCACGCTCGAATTTTGCCGTATGATGTTCGCCCCGTTTTTGCTCTCCATTACGCTTCTGTTTCTTGCCTGCCTTTTCGTGTCCCGCAAAAGCATCAGCGTCAAAGACAGCTTTTCCGAAGCCTTACCGATCGGAAAAAGCATTCTGTATCTGGCTTTGTTTTTATTCTCGATTCTGATCGTCTTTCGCGTCATTGAGTTTTGGATCGGTCTTGTTCTCGTTCCCGTTATCCTTTTTTTCGTCGATCGGGAATCGCTGTTGATGGTCGATTACGGCCTTTTGGGAACTTTCTTTTTCTTTTTTATCTTTGCGGGAAATCTCTCCAGATTGGATTCGGTCAACGAGCTCATTTCGGGTTGGATGCAAAAGGACGCACTTCTCGTTTCCATTGCCTCCTGTCAGGTCATCAGCAACGTTCCGTCTGCCATTTTGCTTTCACACTTCACGCAGGATCCCGCTCCCTTGCTGTTGGGGGTGAATATCGGTGGCACGGGCACGCTCATTTCTTCCTTGGCCAGCCTGATTACCTTCAGCGAATTTCGCATTCTGTATCCCGGGCACACCAAGCAGTATCTGCTCCTGTTTGCCCTCTTGAACGTGATCTTTTTGGTTGTTTTGACTCTCGCCACACGCTTTTTCTTTCTGTAATTGAATGGCTCCGCCTCGGCGGAGCTTTCTTTATGCGGAAATCAAAACCGCCGAAAGAAGCATCAAAACTCCGATGACGGTCTTTCCGATCAAAAAGCGACCGAAGGAAAGGCGACTTTTGGAAAGCACCTCAAAGGTTTGCAGCTGCACACAGATTCCTCCGAAGCCGCAACCGAAGGCGCAAAGACAAAAGGCAAGGCGCGCGGGAAGGCAGGCGAGTGCATCCACCCCGCTTGTCAATTCCAAAAGGAGCGTCAGGGCGGCCTTCGCCGTTCCCGAAAGGGAAAGAAGGGCGGAAAGCAATTCAGCCAAAAATCCGAAAAAGAGAACGTAGGCTGACAGAAAAAGAAAACTCTTCATCCCTTGCGAGACGCTTTCCAAAAAGCAGGAAAGGACGTTCTTTTCCGCCTTGCATTCGCTTTCTATTACGGGACAGTCGCTGCCGCGTTTCCGACAAAAGAACGTAAAGTAAAGCAAGCAAAAAAGCGCTTGCATCGCAAAAAGGGCTGTGCCTGCCCGCGCGTCCTTTAGGACAAAGGAGCAAACGCCCATAAGAAAGGCAGGACTTGCGTTGTTGCAGCAAACGGCAAGATGCTCCGCCTGCTTTTTGGATACCTTCCCGTTTTGATAAAGCTCTGCCACGGTGATCGCTCCCACGGGAAATCCGCAGATCAGACCGAGCAAAAAAGCAAAGCGTGCGCCGCCCCCTCTTCCGCTTAAAAGGCGCACCGCAAAGCCGGACAGCACGAGCGAGGGAAACAGAGAGGGGAGCGCGGCGTTTGTAAGAGCTTCCTGCGCACGCATCACGCCCACTCTTGCCGCGTGGGGAAGAAGAAGGCTCAAAAACAGAACCCCCAAGGGAAGCAAGGCGAGAAAAGATTTTCTGATTTGATTCGTCATAAAAGCCATCTCCGAGGATATATTTTCATAAGAACAATTTATGCAAAGGAAATGAATTTATGGCAAAAAAAGCAGTCACAGCGCCCTTGATCCCGCGTTCGTGCATCAGCATTTTCGATCGCAACCGTCTGGTTGCCGAGGGAATTGAGCAAATTGCGTTTTTATCGGAGGAAAGAATCGAGCTTTGCGGAAAGGAGTATCTTTGCGTGTCAGGCTCTTGCTTGAAGCTAAAAGAGCTGGGGAATGATAATATAGAGATCCTCGGACGGATTGCAAGCGTCTGCTTTGAAAGGCACGGGCTGTGATGCGGCGTCGGCTTAGCTTTTGGGAAGGCAGCGTTTCCGTCCTTGTTGAAACGAAGGAGCCGCAACGGATTGTAAGCGAACTGCACCGCCGAAATTTTCCGATTTGGGATCTTGCCCCGAGAGAAAACGGACTTTCTTTTTCCGTCCTTCTGCGCCGCGAAAAAGCGCTGATGGCACTGTTAAAAGAGATGGATTGCGTTCGGAACATCGAAAGAAAAAGGCACGGCTTTCCTGCTTTTTTGGAGCGCATCGGCGCACGTTGGGGGTTCTTTATCGGTGCGGCTCTTTTCGGTTTCGCGCTCTTTTTTTCGCGTGGCTACGTTTGGAGCGTTGACGTGGTCGGGAACGCACAAAAAACAGCCCTTGAGCTCCGTGAGAGACTCGCACAGGTCGGGCTGAAGGCGGGAACTCGAATTCGCGATTTGGACTGCGCGGAAGCGGAGATCCTTTTTCGCATCCAAAACCCCGATTTATCCTATGCCTCGATCCGTTTGGTCGGAACGCGTGCCGTGGTGGAGGTCCGAGAGAGGGAGGAGATCGAAAAGGAAGAGGCAGACCCGCTCTGTGCCAATCTGATTGCCCGCAAAAGCGGAGAGATCGTAAGATGTGAGATCGCCTCGGGACAGCTTCAGGTTCGCGTCGGAGAGTACGTCGGAAAGGGGATGCTATTGGCTTCGGGTCTTGTTGAGCATAAAAACGGAAGCTATGAAGCGACCTGCGCAAAGGGAAAGATTTATGCCAAAACCGAAAACGTGTTTGAAGCACGAATCGAGCTTGAAAGGGAAAGTGAGGTTCTGACGGGACGGGAGACGTCAAAAAAGCGCTATGAGCTGCTTGGCTTCGGCGTGACGATGCCCTTTCACGATCCGGAGTACAAGGGGTATGAATTGCTTCAAAGGCAGGAGAGCGTCACGCTTTTCGGACGGGAGCTTCCTGTTCTTTGCACCGAGTGGATCTATGCCGAAACCGAGCGAAAAATCGAGCGTTTAACGGTTGACAGAGCTAAGGTTTTGGCTTATGATAAATATGAAAGGTATAAAAGGGATAGTTTTGCCACCGACACGGTTTTTCTGGAAGAAAACGTTTCCTTTTCTCAAGAGGAAGGGGCCGTTCGGATCCGCGTGGAGCTGTGCGCAGAGGAAAATATTGCCCAAACCGTACCGTTTCGCTTTTTAACCGATTCATAAGGAGATGTTATGTCGGAAATCATCATTGGAATTTCAAATCTGGATGCTCTTGTTGAATTGTTCGGTGCGTACGATTGCAACGCACAGCGCATTGAGCGCGAGTTCGGGGTCACTCTGTTCAGTCGGGACGGAGAGATTCGTGTTACGGGAGAGAAGCCCGAGCAGGTTGATAAGGCTGCCCGTGTTCTTCGCTATCTTGAAAAGCTTTCGACGCTTTCGGGCACACTGACCGAGCAAAACGTGGAATACGCGATCCGAACGGTTCTGGAGGAAGGGGAGCTTGACGCGGAAAAGCTGATCGGAGATACCGTTTGCATTACCGCGAAGGGCCGCCCCATCAAACCGAAAACGCTCGGACAAAAGGCCCTGATCGAGGGGATTCGCAAGCACACGATCACCTTTGGTGTCGGCCCTGCCGGTACGGGCAAAACTTTCCTTGCCGTTGCGATGGCCACCGTTGCTCTTCGAAAAAAAGAGGTTTCCCGCATCGTCATTACCCGCCCTGCCGTGGAAGCGGGCGAGCGGCTCGGCTTTCTTCCGGGGGATCTGCAAAGCAAGATCGATCCGTACCTGCGGCCGCTTTACGATGCTCTTTTTGAAATGCTCGGCGCGGAAACCTATCAGCGTCTCTTGGAAAAAGGGACGATCGAGGTTGCACCTTTGGCCTATATGCGCGGCAGAACTCTCGATGATTCCTTCATTATTCTGGATGAGGCGCAAAACACCACGCCCGAGCAGATGAAAATGTTTCTCACCCGTCTGGGAATGGGCTCTAAGGCGGTCGTCAACGGCGATATTACGCAGATCGACCTTCCCTCGGGTGCTACCTCGGGTCTGACGCAGGCGCTTGAGATTTGCGAGGGGATCGAGGGCATCGGCATCTGGCGCTTAAGCTCCAAGGGCGTGGTTCGTAACACCATCGTCTCCCGCATCGTGGGAGCGTATGACCGCTACGGAAAGGGAAAGAAAAAGTGAAGCACCTGAT
>JAZRZQ010000095.1:0-2291 GCA_045601445.1 Eubacteriales bacterium
ACAGCGATCGGGAGAAGGCCGACGGCGGTCAAAACGGAATATCTGCCGCCGATGTTACCGGGAACGACAAAGCTCTCGTAGCCCTCGGCGTCGGAGAACTCCTTGAGCGTGCCGGGAAGCGGTCTTTTGTCGGTGGTGACGAAAATGCGCTTTTTGGCTTCTTCCTTACCGTATTTCGCCTCGATCAGATCGCGGAAGACACGGAAGGCGATCGCAGGCTCGGTGGTGGTGCCGGATTTTGAGATAACGTTGATGCAAAGATCCTTCCCTTCGCAGAGACGAACCAGATCTGCCAAGGCGTCTCCATCCACGCTCGTACCGGCAAAGTAGATCTCGGGGCCGTTTTTGCGAAGGTTGTTGTGGAAATTGCCCTGCAAAAACTCGATGGCGGCACGAGCACCGAGATACGATCCGCCGATGCCGATGACGATAAATACGTCACACATCTTGCGGATCTTTTCGGCGGCGAGCTGAATGCGGGAAAACTCCTCGCGGTCGTAAGAATCGGGAAGCGTATACCAGCCAAGAGGAGCGATCCCCTTGACGACGTTTTCGCGAACGGTTTCCAATGCTTTTTTTGCTTCCGGAACAAGCGCCTCGTACTCGCTCTTTTCAAAGAAATCGGACGCAAATTCCGTGTTAAGAGTCATAGCCATATTCTTTTTCCTCCAAAAATAATACATCCTTTTTATGATACACCAATCGGATTCGAATTGCAAGAAAATAATAAAAAAAAGAAAAAATATTCTCTGCCCTATTGACAGATATGCTGGATACTGATATTATAAAAGTGTACCAAATGATACAGTTTTGGAAAGGAATTTCGAAGCTATGACCGACAGAGAATGGGACGTTATCAAGGGCTGCGTGTTATTCTCCGGCTTGTCAAAGGACGAGATACAATTTCTTCTGGAGCGGTGCGAGGCAAGCTGTAAGGAGATAAAGAGCGGCGAGCAGGTCTTGATCGGAAACGACGAGAGGTGCGTGGCGATCCTCCTTGCCGGCAAGATCGCCATCTATTCCGACCCGAAGGAGCGTGTCCCGCTCAATCGCCTAAAGCAAGGCGCGGTATTCGGGATCTCCGCCCTTTGCGGATCTCTCCCTGCCGAAACCTTTTGTATTTCTCAGGGGGCATCCAAGCTTCTCTTTCTCCCCGCAGATCAAAGCGAGGTGCTTTTGGAAAACAAGCGTGTCTGCAAAAATCTGATCGGCTTTTTTTCCAACCGCATCCGCTTTCTCAATCAGAAAATCTCCGCACTCTCCGCTTCGGGAGCAGAGGGCAAGCTCCTTCAATACTGCTGTCAAAATGCCGACGAAAGCGGCGCGGTTCGCCTGCCCCGCTCCCTCTCGGAGTTGGCTCGCAGCCTAAACCTCGGACGCGCCAGCCTTTACCGCGCCATAACGAAGCTGGTGGAGAAAAAAATCATTGAACATAACGGAAAGTACATCCGTTTGTTACATCCGCCTCTGACGGATTCCATCCTATAAAACCCAACAGAAAGGAAACACACCATGAAACGACTTTTTGCACTTCTCTTAATCGCAACGATGCTTCTGCTTCCGGTGGCTTGCACGGGCACGCCTGAAAATACAAACACCGAAACAACCGAAACTCAGACCAAAGCTCCCGATCCCGCCATTCGTCTGATGGCTATGACCGGCCCGACGGGAATGGGGCTTGCCAATCTGATCCACAACGACACCGTCGGTAGCGGCAACCGCTGTGACTACACCGCCACGCTCGTCTCCTCTCCCGATCAGGTGGTAGCACCGATTGCCAAGGGTGAGTGCGACATCGCCGCCGTGCCGATCAATCTGGCTGCAACGCTGTATCAGAGAACAAATGGCCAGATCCAAATCCTTTGCGCGAACACGCTCGGCGTTCTCTATATGGTAGAAAACGGAAACGAGATTCAGTCTGTGGACGATCTGAAGGGCAAAACGATCTACGCTCCCAACCCCGGATCGACTCCCGAATACGTACTTCGCTACGTGTTGAGGCAAAACGGAATCGACCCCGAGATGGACATCGTACTCGAGTTTTTAACGGGCGGAGATGAAGTAGCCGCCAAGCTCGCCTCCACCCCCAATGCGATCGGTATGCTCCCCGAGCCGAAGCTGTCTGCCTTCCTGTCCGCAAACAGCAATTTCCGCGTCTGCCTTGACATGACCGAGGAGTGGGATGCCGTGGCAGGCGAGGGAAACACCCTGGTGCAGGGTGTGTTCGTTGCCAGAAAAGCCTTTGTCGACGAGCACCCCGAGCTGGTAGCAAAGTTCTTGGACGACTATAA
>JAZRZQ010000096.1:0-4402 GCA_045601445.1 Eubacteriales bacterium
GGAAAGGGGAGTCTCAAAGAGCCTTTGTCCGATGCCTTGATCGGCGGCGTTGAGTACCAGCGTCTCCGGAACGAGACCCAATCGGTCGAGTTCGGCAAAAAGATCGCAAACGGCCTTCTCGTTGACCTCTCCGCTTTCTGTCAGAGAGTCCAGAGAAAATCCCGTGACGTGCTCGTAGCGTTGCCTGTATTCTTTCTCCGCCTCACGCACGCTCTCGGCGCTTCGTCCCGTGAACAGAACGCGGTAGCCCTCGGCGGCAAATTTTTCTACGATGGCCTTGCCCGTGTTGATGCAAGCGCCGGTAATCAGTACGGTCTTCATCCTTTCACCTCAAAAATAAAACTCGGTTTTGGCGGGTCTGATATCGGTCAAGGCACCCGTGTAATGACGGAGAGTATGCTCGGCGTAGGGGTGCTTGAGACATTCCTCTTCGTTCAGCTCGATCCCGAGTCCCGGCTTGTCACCGATCTTGATGCGCCCGTTCTCGTAGACGAGAGCTTCATCGGTTACCAATCTTCGGTAATCCACGTCGCTATACATAATTTCAAGGATGCAGAAGTTGGGACAGCAGGCGGCCAGCTGAAGCGTTGCGGCGTTGGCGATCGGGCCGGAGGGATTGTGCGGTGCAAAGGGGATGTAATGCGCCTCGGCCGCCGCGGCAATCTTCTTTAATTCCATCACCCCGCCCGCGTGGGAAACGTCGGGCTGGATGTAGTCGCAGGCACGCCGACGGAACAGCTCGTTGTAGTCAAAGCGGGTGTAAAGACGTTCTCCCGCCGAGATCGCCACGGGGGATTTTTCGCGAACGGCCGCCAGCGCCTCGAAGTTGTTCGGCGGCACGGGCTCTTCCAGCAGCATCGGTTTGAACGGAGCGATCTCTTGGGCGATCTTGATGCCCGTCGGTACGTCAAAGCGCCCGTGTGCCTCAATCAAAAGGTCAACCTCATCTCCCACCGCCTCACGGACGGCGGCGATACAGCGCAGAGCCTTGTCAAGATCTTTGTTTGACAGTTGCAGATAGCTCTTGCCGAAGGGATCCCACTTCATCGCCGTCACGCCGCGCGCGACCGCCTCGGCCGCCTTCTCGGCAAATTCCTCGGGCTCTCTTGCGCCCGAAAACCAACCGTTGACGTAAATGCGGCAATCCTCGTTTACCTTGCCGCCGAGCAGCTGGTAGACGGGTACGCCGAGCGATTTTCCGAGAATATCCCACAGCGCCATCTCCACGGCGGAAAGGGCTGACATCAAAACGGCACCGCCGCGCCAATAGGCGTCGCGATAAATGTCGTGGTAGTGCTTTTCGATCTGTCGGGGGTCTTTGCCCAAAAGATAGTCCTTGATGTGCTCGATCGCGCCCACCAGCGCCTTTTCCTTGTACTCGAGCGTGCCTTCTCCGACTCCCGTGATGCCCTCGTCGGTGTAGACCTTCACGAACACCCAGTTGGTTCGGAAGCAGTCAACCACGAAGGTCTTGACGTCTGTGATTTTCATACTCTTCCTCCTGATTCTTTGCCGATCCTCCTCGGTTTGACGTTGCGCTGATGTTTTTTCGTTTGGTTTTCGCGTGGGGCGGCGTTCTCTTTTTTGATCCCGCTTCATACATTGAAACAGAAAAAGGAAGGAGAGAAGACCGTGTTACTGACGAAAAACCGATTGGCGCAGTTTCGCTTGCGTTACGGACGCTATCGCATCCTGAGTGCGATCCTGCTTGTTCTTTTTGTGTTATCGGCGGTGCTGGCCGTCTTTTTTTCCGCGTTTCCGCCCGCGCTGATCACGCTGCATCCCGTTTCGTTTTCTTCCTTCTTGATGCCGCTTCTTTGGAGCGAGGCGACTTTCTTTCTGCTTGTGTTTTTGCTCGGCGTAACGATCTACGCTCCCGCTTGTGCGCTGGCCGCCGCGATCCTGCGCGGTGCTTGGGCGGGCGGGGCCATTCGCTTGTTCCTACCGCTCGAGACGGTGCGGGAGACGTTTTTGCTTCTTACTCTTTTGCTGTATCTGATCGCATCCTTTTGGATCTATGCGGGCTATGCTGCCTTTTGCGGCTCGGTCTCCCTTCGGCTTTTCAGCGACAACAGCCTTGCCGCCCCCGCCTCGCAGACAAAGAAAATGTTTGGCGGAAGTCTGTTTTATTCCTCGTATTTTTGCGGCGCGATCAATCTGCGCTTTTTAAGCTCGTATTGCCTTGTGTTCCTCGCGGCCTTGACCTTGTCCTTTTTTTGTACCCTTCTTTACGCGCTTTTGCGGGTGTTTCTCTTCGGGTAAAAAGAAGCATCTTCCATCTTATTCGAATTTTTCTTTTTGTATATCAAAACAATACGGTTTTTGCAAGTTTTTACGATAATTGCAAATAAACGTTGAAAAAAATGTCAAATTATTATGATTTGGCATCCGACGGCATCTTTTTTTCTTGTCAACTTTCTTATTTTGTAGTATAATGATATACCGATACGGAAAGGGGGAGTTCGGATGGATCGGATTGATGCTTTTTTAGCGCAAAAAAAGATCGTTGAAGAGACGAAGCAATCCTACCGAAGTCTGCTTTGCGGCTTCTTTTCCGCCTTTCGCACCGAGCCATCCCGTCTGACGGAGAGCGAACTGCGAGAGGCGCTGTCCGTTCTGTCTTCTCACCTGTCACCGAGCTCCTTTGCCCGTACGGTCAGCGTGCTTCGCTCGTATTATGCCTACCTCGTCTTCACGGGCGATCGGCAGGACAATCCGATGGCAACGGTGCGCTCGGGAGAGTTTTCTCTTAAAAAACCGCGCTATTTAAAGCCGGAGGAGTTCGAGCGTCTGATCGCTGCCCCCGCCGTCGATCTGCGGTCACGAAGAGACCGCGTAATGGTTCGAATTTTGGCGGAAACGGGACTTCGTATTTCGGAGCTTGTCGCTCTGGATCGGGAGGATTTTTGCTGCGAAGCCTCAACGCTTGCCTGCGGTTTCGGTCATCGCCGCCGCGTTTTGTCTCTTTCGCAGGCAACCTGTGAGGAATTGGAGATCTACTGCGCCATTCGCTTTCTCGATCAAACCGCCAAGGATCATCACGCGCTCTTCCTCGGCAGTCGGGGCACTCGCCTGACCCGTCAGGGCTTTTGGAAGAACCTCAAGGAGCGTGCGATCGTCTGCGGGATTCCGTATCACATCACGCCGCACCTTTTGCGCCACTCGATCGCCGTGCATCGACTGGCGCGGGGAGAAGACCCCGAGGCGGTGCGCGCCCTGCTCGGAAACGTCAGCACCCACTCCCTGCGGGAGTATCGGAAAAACAAAGCATAAGTCAACGGAAATTTGCGAAAAAGGATTGAAAAATATGGGACTGTTTCATCGCTATACCACGCCCGGTCGCGGCGTTACGAAGGAAGAAGCCGCGGCCTCGTTCGGTCTGCGCCGCTTTTTCTCCACCTTTGCCGATAAATTCTGGAAGATCATCACGCTGAATCTTCTTTTCTTTCTGGTCAATCTGCCGATCTTTTTCTATTTTGCATCTCTGGCAGGTGTCGGCGGCGTGCCGTACTCCTCGCCTGCAGGCGTTCTCTTTCAACCGCTGGAAGGTGTTCTTCTGCACGGACAAAACCCCGCCCTGCAAGCGCTTGGCGGCGTGGTCGGCATTCAGGTTCTGACCGCCTATCCCTCGGTTTGGACCAATCTTTTGAGCCTTGTCGGCGCGCTGACTCTCATCACCTTCGGCCTTGCCTCCGCCGCCATGACCTACGTTCAGCGCAATTTCGTTCAAGCCCGTCCGACCGAGGTTGCCTCCGATTTCTTTTCCTGCATCAAGAGAAATTGGAAGCAGTCCATCCTTCTCGGGCTGATCGACCTTCTGTTCGTGTTCGTCATTGCTTTTGATCTGGTCAATTACCTCTATGCCAATCAGTCCTTTTCAATGCTTTTGATGCTCTACGCCACCGCCGTCATTTCAATTCTGTATCTTTTGATGCGCCCGTATCTGTATCTGATGAGCGTGACCTTCGACATCAAGATTCCCCGTATGATCAAAAACTCCTTTTTGCTCGCTACCCGCGCCATCGGCCGAAATCTGCTTTGCGGCGTTGTCGCCCTTGCCGTTTTGGTGCTGAATGTGCTCGTGTTTGCCTTCTTGCCGTCGATGGGTGTGGCGATGCTGTTTATCTTCACCGTGTCCATCGCTTGGTTCGTTCAGATCTACGGCGCGTGGCCCGTGGTCAAAAAGTATATGATCGACCCCTATTACGAGGAAACCCCCGCCGAGTCTTCTCAAGAAAGTGTTTTTGAGGATCGAGGCTGAAAGAAAAAAAGAAGCACGAATGTTAGCGTGATGTCCTTAACGGACAATCACGCTAAACTATGATTGCCCATGCGGGCAAGTTATGAGTTATGGGATGCTCCGCATCGTTATGGTTGGCTTCGCCAAGTGGAAGATTGCAAG
>JAZRZQ010000097.1:0-19676 GCA_045601445.1 Eubacteriales bacterium
CTAGTTCTTTGTACATTTTTCTGTCTTTGTTGTTCAATTTTCAAGGTTCGCGCTGCTCGACGCAGCATTTGCTATTATATCCACCTTGGGTCGGTTTGTCAAGCCTTTTTTTGAATTTTTTTCAATTCTTTTTTCAAGGCTCTTTCGCCCCCTACCCTTCCTCTCTCGGGGTGCTCCCCAAGCGGCGGTGGATTTACAGTTTACCAAAAAGATGCAGCCTTGTCAAGCACTTTTTGAAAAAAAGTTTCGATTTTTTTCGACGCCCTCCAAACGCAGCGAAAAACGACAAATCTCTTCCTTTTATAATATTATATAGGGATTTCGGGACGCTTTTTTGCCCTTTTCGGCACGCAAGGAAACACTTTCTCCCCGACTTTCAAGAAATTGTAAAGCCATTCCTGCGATTTTTAGCTTTCATCGACCCCATCATAACAAAAATCGGCAGAGTGCATCCTCTGCCGGGGGGATCGCCTGTTCGCGATCGTTTTTAAAACCGATCCTTCAAAAGCTCGTCCGTGGTGACCTTAAAAAAGGAAGCCAAAAGCACGACCTCGTAATCCGGCACGAATCTCGTTCCTTGCTCAATGCGCAAAATGGTCAGATCGGAAAATTCGTGCCCTTCTAACTGCAGCTTTTCCGCAAGCGTTTTTTGCGTGATGCCCATCCGTTTTCGCAAGGCTTTGACGTTGTGTCCGATCACGTTTTTTGAATTGCCGTTCCAATATATTTTCATATCACCCTCTGAAAAATCTTATAAAGATGAAGTTTTCATCTTGATTTTACTCAAAAACCGTGATATCATACTTCTAAAGATGAAGTTTTCGAAAATTTAAGGAGAGCAATGAAAAATCTGCTTTGTGTCTTATTGATCCTATCCTTGCTGCCCGCGGCGGTCTCCTGTCAAGCCGATCCTCCCGAAACCGCCGTAATGGGGAGCTTCGCCGTCACGCATTCTACGACCGTTTTCTCCGAAAGCAAGACCTCCGATGCGCAAGCCCCTTGCGAAAGGCGTCTCATCCCCGTCCCCCTTCTTTGTCAATACCCGTCTCTTCCGACCGGATGTGAAGCCGTGGCCGCGGCGATGGTTCTGCAATATTACGGGGTGTCCATCACGGCAGAGGAGTTCGCCCGCGATTGGCTGGAATGCAGTCTTGACTTTTATACCCAAAACGGACGCCGCTACGGACCAGACCCCAATCGCTGCTTTGTCGGAGATCCCTTCAGCACCAATTCATACGGTTGCTTTGCCGGCCCCATTGTCTCTGCCGTCAACCGAAACGCCAAGGGCTACGTCGCAAAGGAACTCAACGATCTGTCCCTGCCGGAGCTTTGCGCGACCTACGTTGACCGGCAACAGCCGCTGTTGATTTGGGCAACGACGGGAATGAAAAAGCCGTCGGCCGGAAACACCTGGTACTTCAAGAACGGAGAACGCTTCACCTGGATCGCCGGAGAGCACTGCTTGGTGCTGGTCGGATACGACGACGACTTCTATTATCTCAACGATCCGACGTCCGGCAGCACCGTTGCCTATCAGAAGCATATCGTGGAACAACGCTTCGAGGAATTGGGGTGCCAAGCGATCCTGATCGTGCCCGAAAGGCCGTAATCCTTCTGCTCACGGAGAATGCTCCGTAAAAAAGTCACCCGACGCAAGGGCAAAAAGCCCAAGCGTCGGGTGTTGCTTTTCTTATTCGGAAGGCTATTCGGAAGGCGTTTGATTACAGAATGTCCACCGTTTCGTGATTCAGCGCCTTGTTCATACTTCTGACCGCGCAGAATTTGCCGCACATAGAGCAGGTATCCTCGTGCTCGGGCTTGCGCTCGTCACGAATGCGCTTTGCCTTTTCGGGGTCAATCGCACACGCCCACTGCGCCTCCCAATCGAGTGCTCTTCTTGCGTCGCCCATACGGTCGTCAAGATCTCTTGCGTGAGGGATCTTTTTGGCAATGTCGGCTGCGTGCGCGGCGATCTTGGATGCGATGATGCCTTGCTTCACGTCATCCACGTTGGGAAGGGCCAGATGCTCGGCGGGCGTTACGTAGCAAAGAAAGGCCGCTCCCGACGCCGCCGCGATCGCACCGCCGATCGCAGAGCTGATGTGGTCGTAGCCGGGGGCAATATCGGTCACGATAGGGCCGAGCACGTAGAAGGGTGCGCCCATACAGACCGTCTGCTGCAGCTTCATATTGGCTTCGATCTGATCCATCGGCAGATGACCGGGGCCTTCTACCATCACCTGAACGTCCTTCTCCCACGCACGCTTGGTCAGCTCACCGAGGCGAACAAGCTCCTCGATCTGGCAGACGTCGCTTCCGTCGGCAAGGCAACCGGGGCGACAAGCGTCACCAAGGGAAACGGTCACGTCGTACTCGCGGCAGATCTCAAGAATCTCATCATAATACTCGTAAAAGGGATTCTCTTCGCCCGTCATACACATCCAGGCGAACACAAGCGAGCCGCCGCGCGATACGATGTTCATCTTTCTCTTGTGCCTCTTGATCTGCTCGATGGTCTTGCGGGTAATGCCGCAATGAAGGGTGACAAAATCCACGCCGTCCTCTGCGTGAAGCCTTACCACGTCGATAAAATCCTTTGCGGTGAGGGTTGCAAGGTCGCGCTGATAGTGGATAACGCTGTCGTAGACGGGAACCGTACCGATCATCGCGGGGCATTCGCTTGTGAGCTTTCTGCGGAAGGGCTGCGTGTTGCCGTGGGATGACAAATCCATAATGGCCTCTGCGCCCATCTTCACGGCGGCCATCACCTTTTCCATCTCAACATCGTAGTCCTTGCAGTCGCGGGATACACCGAGGTTGACGTTGATCTTGGTGCGAAGCTGTGATCCGACGCCGTTCGGATCAATGCAAGTATGTAATTTATTGGCACAGATCGCGACCTGTCCCTTGGCAACAAGCTCACGGATCTCTTCTTCGCTTCGGTATTCCTTGGCGGCAACTCTCTTCATTTCGGGAGTGACGATGCCACGTCTTGCGGCATCCATTTGTGTTGTATAAGTTCTCATTGTTTTTGGTTCCTTTCAAGCACGTTTCATTTAGAAAACTTACCGGTCAGATCAAAAGCATGGTTCATAGGTCCGGATCCTTGCCCCAGATCGAGCATATCGGCAAGCGCAAGAGAGATATATTCTTTCGCTCTCTGCACAGACGCTTCAAGATCATAGCCCTTGGCAAGATTGGCGGCAATGGCACTCGACAGGGTGCATCCCGTACCGTGTGTGTTCGGATTGTTGATGCGTTTGCCCTTAAACCAACGGTAGCTACCGTTTTGGTATAAAAGATCGTTGGCATCGCTCACGCTATGACCGCCTTTCAAAAGAACGGCACAGCCGTAGGTATCACCGATGAGTTTTGCCGCCAAAAGCATCTCCTCTTTGCTTTTGATGCTCTCTCCCGAAAGTACCTCTGCCTCGGGAATGTTGGGTGTCACAACGGTGGCAAGGGGGAGCAGGTATTCCTTGAGGGTGTCGATTGCATCCTCGCTGATAAGCCTTGCTCCGCTGGTTGCGACCATAACGGTATCCACAACGATATTCTCTGCCTTATGATATTTGAGTCGGTTGGCAATGGTTTGAATCAGCTCGCTTGATGCTACCATTCCGATTTTGACAGCATCGGGACGAATGTCCTCAAATACCGCGTCGATCTGCTGTGCTAAACATTCGGGAGTCGCTTCCTGTACTCCTCTTACACCGGTCGTGTTCTGTGCGGTGAGTGCCGTGATCGCACTCATCGCGTAAACACCATTCATCGTCATTGTTTTCAAATCTGCTTGAATCCCGGCGCCTCCACTGCAGTCACTTCCTGCAACGGTCAATGCTGTTTTCATTTTCATAGAAATCTCCTTTCATCCCTCAGCATCGTTTTGTATCGCGGCATAAGGTGGTGCCCCCAATCTGCCGCCCTTTTCCTTACATGAGCGCAAGCGCCTGCGCTCTTTGCTTCAATTCCCGCGCCGCCGCTTCGGGATCGGGCGCTTTCATGACGGCAGATACCACGCAAATGCCGGCAATGGGGATGCCTGCAAGAACGTCAATGTTATCCTTATTGAGACCGCCGATGGCGTTCACGGGGATCGGAACGGCACGGCATATATCCCGAAGCGTATCGGTAGAAGTTAAAACGGTCTTTACCTTCGTCGTGGTGGGATAGATCGCGCCAACGCCGAGATAGTCCGCACCCTGCTCTTAGGCGTCCTTTGCCCAGGGGACTGTCTTTGCCGTTGCGCCTACGATCTTATCATCACCCATCAGGCGTCTTGCCGTGGCAATGGGCATATCCTCAGCGCCCACGTGAACACCTTCCGCATCAATGGCAAGCGCCACGTCCACACGGTCGTCAATGATAAGCGGCACGTTGTAACGCTTGGCGATCTCGTGTACCTTCTCGGCAAGAGCGATATACTCCCGCGTGCTCTTGTTCTTTTCACGAAGCTGAAGAAGGGTTGCACCGCCTTTCAGCGCCCGTTCCACACGATAGAGAAATTCTTCCTCGGGGTAGTTCGTGCTGTCGGTGATAAAATATAAACTCCGATCAAACTGTTTCATTTTCTTTCCCTCACACATACAGATAATCGTTCAGAACGGGCTGTAAGCCTTCCTCGGCAATATCCCGATACATCTTGTCAAGACTGCGGTTATCGTCGATCTCGAACTGCTCGTCGCCCTGTACTTCATCGGATTCTTTTCCCGTGTATTTGCTTTCGTGATCGCCGATGCCCGTGGAAACCCCCGCGGAGACCTTGGTTGCGGCGATCTTCACGATGCCGTTACGAAACTCTGCACTTTCGCGGGAAGATACCGTAATACCAACGTATGGCAAGAAAATACGGTAAGCGCAAAGCACCTGACAAAGCTCGGTTTCGTGAACGTCGAGGGGGTTGATCTTATCGTTATTGATAATCGGCCGCAGTCTCGGGCAGGACAAGGACATCTCGGCGTGAGGATATTTTCTCTGCAAGTAATAAACGTGAAGCGCACTTGCCAAAGCATCCTTTCGGAAGTCGGAAAGTCCGAGAAGCGCCGAAAATGCAACCCCTCTCATCCCGCCGCGAAGGGCTCGTTCCTGCGCGTCAAAGCGGTAAGGCCACACACGCTTATGACCGAGCAGGTGAAGCTGTTCGTAGCGATCGGTGTCGTAGGTCTCCTGAAACACGGTCACGTAGTCCGCGCCGCATTCGTGGAGATACCTGTATTCCTCGGTATTAACGGGATAGATCTCAAGCCCGACCATACGGAAATACTTGCGTGCTAATTTGCAGGCTTCACCGATATATTCCACGTTGCTCTGACCTCGGCTTTCGCCGGTCAGAATTAAGATTTCTTCCATCCCGCTGTCGGATATGACCTTCATCTCTTTTTCGATCTGCTCCATACTAAGCTTCATCCGCTTAATGTGGTTATAGCAGTTAAAACCGCAGTACACACAGTAGTTCTCGCAATAGTTTGCAATATAAAGAGGTGTGAACAGATACACGGTGTTGCCGAAATGTTTGGCGGTCTCAAGACTCGCTCTCTGTGCCATCTGTTCCAGAAACGGCTCTGCCGCAGGCGACAGAAGCGCCTTAAAATCCTCGATCGAGCAGGTGTCGTGCTCCAAAGCAGCTTTCACGTCAGCGGCGGTGTATTTTGAATCATCGTAGGAATTCATCTGCGCCATCACGCTTGCGCACACGTCCGACTCGATCACTTCCATCCCCGGAAGATATTCCATGTGGTTCTTGCGGAAGGACGGATCGGTTTCAAGTCTGTGCTTTTTGGCAAGCGCCTCGGGCGAGAGATGCTCCGAATCCACGAAAAATTGATTGTCCATCCCCTTCACCTCAATCGCGCAAAAATCCCGTTAAGGGATCGGAAGCAGATGCGCCGCGCGTCAGCACTCTGCCAAGCCCCGCGAGGTATGCCTTACGTCCTGCTTCGATGGCATTTTTGAAGGCAGAGGCCATCATCGGAAGATCGCCCGCGGTGGCAAGAGCGGTGTTTGCCATGATCGCCGCCGCACCCATCTCCATTGCCTCGCAAGCCTGCGAGGGTCTGCCGATGCCCGCATCCACGATGATCGGCAGGTCGATCTCGTCAATCAGGATTTGGATGAACTCTTTGGTAGCAAGTCCTTTGTTTGAGCCGATCGGAGAAGCCAAGGGCATCACGCTCGCCGCGCCCGCGTTTACCAGATCGCGCGCCACGTTGAGGTCGGGATACATATACGGCATCACCACGAAGCCCTCGTTTGCCAGAATTTCGGTGGCCTTCACGGTTTCTTGATTGTCGGGAAGCAGGTATTTGGAGTCACGCATAATTTCGATTTTTACAAAATTGCCACAGCCAAGCTCGCGGGCAAGACGGGCGATGCGCACCGCTTCCTCGGCAGTCCTTGCGCCGCTGGTATTGGGGAGCAGCGTGACGCCCTCGGGGATGTAATCGAGAATGCTTTCCTCTTCCTTGGTGTTGGCACGGCGCACCGCAAGGGTGATGATCTCTGCCCCCGCATCCTTTACTGCCGCTTCAATCAGCTTCATAGAATACTTACCGGAGCCGAGAATAAAACGGGAATGAAACTCGTGTCCGCCGATGGTCAGTGTATCGTTTTTCATTGTTCTTTCTTCCTTCTTTCATTCGGTTTCAAATTCGCCTGCTAAAATACGCAGGACGGTATGTGCCTGATGCGCGGCGCACAGCATCACGCGCGAGGAGATCAGGCTCCCCTCCGTTTGCACGTCGCTCTCTTTGTCACCGCAGAGATAAAACCGCTTTGTGATTCGTTTTGTCTTGATGGCATTGGCAGAGCCGAGCCCCGCCATTCCCGATGCCGCAACAAGGTATTTGTCGGGCATTGTTTCAAGCACAAGGTTTGTCAGCATTGCTTTACATTCTGCTCTGTCAAAGGCTTCACAAACGATGTCCGCCTCTTTCAGAAGCTCTGTGGCATTTTTCTCGGTGATGCAAACGGGATGGCTTTCCAGTTCAACATACGGTGCAATCTCTTTCAGGTTTTCAGAAAGTGCATCGGTTTTATATCGACCGATCTGATCGGCCTTGTACTGCTGGCGGTGCAGATTGGTGATCTCCACACGGTCAAAGTCCGCGAGGATCAGCTTACCAATGCCTGCACGGGCAAGAGAGATGGCAATATTGGAACCAAGCCCCCCAAGACCGCAGATCGCGACCGCAGCTCGCGAGAAGGCTTCCTGCACCGCCGCGCCGTGTCGCTCGGACAGAGCTTTATTCCATTCTTCTTTCGTTGGGAGCATTCAGCCACCCCCCACAAAGCTGACGATCTCTATGCTGTCGCCATCGGACAGAAGCGTTTCGCCATACTGCGATTTGGGAACGATATCTCCGTTTCGCTCTACTGCGATTCGCTTGGGATCGTAGTTTGTCGTTGCAAGGTATTCCGCTACTGTCTTACCTGCAAGATCCAGTTTTTCGCCGTTGATTGTTACCATAATAAACCTCCAAAACGACAAAAAAGAAGCTGCCGATTTGGCAGCTTCCTTGGAATCCTTTCTGTTTCCCAATATCCTCGTATCAGGCGTCCCTACGTTGGCATTATCCAAATCAGGTTCTCGGTCGAAGGTCACACCTTCCTCTCAGCCTGTGATACAAGCTCCCGTTTCTTTTATTGTCGGGGTCATTATACACCCCTTCCGAAAAAATTGCAATAGCTTTTGAAAAATTAGAGTCCGAAAGGCAAAAAGCGCCGACCGAATTGTCAATAAAAAGCGGAAAACGCGACAAGCTTCTTGATTTAGGCGCAAAAGCGATGTATAATAGAAAATGCGGTTTCACAGCCAAAAACAAAAAAGCCTTGACAAATAAAGGATTTTTAAGGAGACGGAAAAACAAATGAAACTTGGTATCGTGGGGCTTCCCAACGTGGGAAAGAGCACCCTGTTTAACGCAATGACCGGCGGCGGCGCGCAGGCCGCCAACTATCCCTTCTGCACGATCGAGCCGAACGTCGGCATCGTGCCCGTTCCCGACGAAAGACTCGCGGCGCTGGCCGAGATGTACGATCCCGAGAAGATCACCCCTGCGGTGATCGAATTCGTGGATATCGCGGGGCTGGTGAAGGGAGCGAGCCAGGGCGAGGGCCTCGGCAACAAATTCTTATCGCACATCCGCGAGGTGGACGCCATCGTCCACGTGGTTCGCTGCTTTGACGATCCCGACATCGTTCACGTCGACAAGGGCATTGACCCCGTGCGCGATGCGGACGTCATCAATATGGAATTGATCCTCTCGGACATCGAGATCCTCGAGCGCCGCCTTGACCGCGCGAAAAAGCGCCTCAAGGGGGACAAGAGCGCACAGACGGAGATCACCCTCATCGAAACGCTGCTCGGCCGACTGAACGAGGGCAAGAGCCCGCGCGGGCTGTCCTTTGACGATGCCCAGGTGCAGCTTCTTTCCGAGATGCCTCTGCTCTCCCTCAAGCCGCAGATCTTTGCCGCCAACGTGTCCGAGGAAGACATCAAGCTCGGGGATGCGATCGCGGAGCAAAACGCGGCCTTTGCGGCTCTGCAGGCCTACGCCAAGGAAAGCGGTGACGGCATCATCCCCATTTGTGCCAAGATCGAGGCCGAATTGGCGGAGCTTCCCGCCGAGGATCGCGCGCTGTTTTTGGAAGATCTGGGCATTGAGCACGCAGGTCTTGACCGACTCATCAGCGCGGGCTACTCCCTGCTCGGACTCATCAGCTATCTGACCGCAGGCAAGCCCGAGGTGCGCGCTTGGACCATTCAAAAGGGAACGGCCGCTCCGCAGGCGGCGGGCAAGATCCACTCCGATTTCGAGCGCGGCTTTATCCGTGCCGAGGTCGTTTCCTTCGAGGATCTGATCCGTCTCGGCTCTATGGCGGCGGTGCGCGAAAAGGGTCTGCTCCGCTCCGAGGGCAAGGAATACATTATGCAGGACGGCGACGTGGTTCTGTTCCGCTTCAACGTATAAAAAAGAGATAAAAAACCAAGGACGGCACGGCTTGTCTTTGGTTTTTTATTGCTTTTTGGTTTTTTTTGGTCTATAATAGAACCACAACAAGGAAAAAGGAGATTTTTTATGATGAAAACCGATTTCAAGCGCTTCGGCGTCATGATGGATATGAGCCGCGATTCCGTGATGAATCTGCCTGCCTTAAAGCAGCTCCTGTCCGAGCTTGGCTCTATGGGCTACAATACGCTGATGCTCTACACCGAGGACACCTACGAAATCACCGACGAGCCGTATTTCGGCCATTTCCGCGGCCGTTACAGCAAAAACGAGCTTCGCGAGGTCGTCGCGCATTGCGACGGGCTTGGAATCGAGGTCATCCCTTGCATTCAGACGCTGGCGCATCTGCCCGCGATCTTCCGTTGGCCCAGATACGCACGCCTGCAGGATTGCGACGATATTCTGTTAGCGGAAACGGAAGAAACGTATGAATTGATCGAGAAGATGTTTCGCTCCGTCAAGGAGTGCTTTCACTCCAAGGTCGTGCATATCGGCATGGACGAGGCACACAAGGTCGGCGCAGGCAATTACCTTGACCGATACGGCTATCGCACCCGCTTCGAGATCCTCTCGCGCCATCTGAAAAGAGTGTGCGAGATCGCCAAGAAATACGATCTGGAGCCCGTGATGTGGGGCGATATGTTCTTCCGCATCCTCAACCACGGCAGATACTACAACGTAGAAAATCCCCTTGTTCCCACGCCCGAGGAGGTCAATTTGCCCGAGGAGGTGCAGATCACCTATTGGGATTACTACCACACCGAAGAGAGCCATTACGAAATGTATATCGACGCGCACCGCAAGCTCGAGCGCCCGCTTTGGTTTGCCGGCGGCATCTGGACCTGGAAGGGCTTTGCGCCCGACAACAAATTCTCCCTGCGTGTCACCCGTGCCGCGCTGGCCGCTTGCCGCGAAAAGAAGGTTGAAAACGTCATTCTGACGCTCTGGGGCGATAACGGCGGCGAATGCCCCCGCTTCTCGGTGCTGCCCGCCTTCTACGCCTGCGCCTGCTACGCCGCGGGCGAGTACGACGAGGAGAAGATCAAGGCGGACTTCGAGGCAAAATACGGCATCGCCTTTGACGATTTCGTGCTTTTGGATATGAAGGACAAGAGCGAGGGCGTGACGGCGGCACAGGCCGTCACCAACCCCGAAAAGTATCTGCTCTATAACGATCCCTTCCTCGGCGTTTGCGACTCGACGCTCGAGGGCAATGAAATGGAATTTTACACCTCGCTGGCCGAGAAAATGGCGCCCTTGGCCGAGAACGCTCGCTTCGGCTACCTCTTCCGCACCGAGGCAAAGCTTGCCGAGATCCTCTCCCGCAAGGCCGCGCTCGGAGAACGCACTCGCGCGGCGTATCAGGCTCGCGACCGCAAGGCGCTGGAGGAACTTCTCGCGGACTATCGCTTCTGTGAGGAAAAGCTCGACGAATTTCTTCGCATTTTCCGTGCGGGCTGGCTGGTGGAAAACAAGCCCAACGGACTTGAGGTGCACGAGATCCGCATCGGCGGTGCGCTGGCGAGAATCCGCTCCTGCCGCGAGAGATTGGCCTTATACCTCGAGGGCGGTGCCGAGATCCCCGAATTGGACGAGAAGATGCTCGATCTGATGGGCGGCGGCGAGGTGATGGCGCACAAGCACGTGCGCTACCCCATCTGGGGCAACGCGGCAACGGTTGCCATTCTCGACAAAAAATAAAGAAAGCCGAAGCATCAACGAATGAAAAAAATTCTGATCTTGGATGCCAACAGCCTTTTAAACCGCGCCTTTTACGGAATCCGTCAGCCCCTTGCCACCGCGGCGGGGCTGCCGACGGGTGCGGTCTTTGGGTATCTGAATATTTTAAAAAAGCATCTGGACGCACAGCGCCCCGATTTTGCCGTCGCGGCCTTTGACGTCCACGCGCCGACCTTCCGCCACCGATTCGATCCCGCGTACAAGGCGACCCGAAAGCCGATGCCGAGCGAGCTGGCGCTTCAGCTTCCGTATCTGCGCCGTGCCACCGAGGCGCTCGGGATCAGCATCGTGGAGAAGGAGGGGTACGAGGCGGATGACGTGCTCGGAACGCTTTCCCGCGTGGCTGAGGAGGGCGGAAACGAAGCCGTCCTCGTGACGGGAGATCGCGATTCCTATCAGCTCGTTTCCGAGCGCACCACGCTCTTTTTGGCAAGCACGGGCAAGGACGAGGAGATCACCCCTGCCGTGCTGATGGAAAAATTCGGCCTTGCGCCCCTACAGATGATCGAGGTGAAGGCTCTCGCGGGCGATGCCAGCGACAACATCAGCGGCGTGCGCGGCATCGGTGAAAAGACGGCGATCAAGCTCATCGCGCAGTGCGGGGATCTGGACGGTGTCTACCGTGACCCCGCCTCGCTCCCCGTCGGGCCGTCGGCCAAGGAAAAGCTGATTTCGGGCAAGGACGATGCTTATCGCTCCCGCACGCTCGCGCGCATCTGCCGCGAGGTTCCTGAGCTGGATTCGATCGAGCCTTACCCCTACCGCGGGCCGAATCGCGAGGCACTGCGCGCGCTTTTGGTCGAGCTGGAGTTTGGGCGCTTGATGAAAGCCTTCGGGCTGGAGGATGAGCCGAAGAGCGCGGAACAGGACTTTGTGCAGGGCACGCTCTTTGACGCACCCGCCGCGATCGAAACGGCGCCGGACGAGCTGTCTCTTGCCGCCGACACCCCCGTCCCCGAACGGCTCTTTCTCTGGTTTGACAAGCAGGACTTTTACGCTCGCTTCGACGGCGAGTCCTATCGCTTAACGGGCGAGGTCGAAGCCTTTTTGAGAAGGGCGCGTCCCATCGTTTGCGACGCCAAGGGCTATTACCACGCCTTTGCAGAGCGCTACGGCTCAATCACGGGGCTTCGGGTCGATTTCGATCTCTTTTTGGCCTCGTACGTGCTCAATTCGCAGGAAAAAATGCCCACGCTCTCCCGCCTTGCCCTCGTTTACGGCAAGGAGAGCCTTCCGACAACGGCGCAGGACGATCCGCAGACGGTGCTGACCTTGATGGAGCGTCTCTACCCAAGCCTTTACGCTGAAATCAGTGCTGTCAAGGCAAGGGAGCTGTTTTTTGAAACGGAGCTTCCGCTGACCTACGTTTTGGCCAAGATGGAGCTGCGCGGCTTTCAGGTCTCGCGTGCGGGCCTTCAGGCTTACGGCGAGATGCTCGAGGAGGCCATCGCGCGCACGCGAGATGCCGTATGGGAGCTTGCGGGAGAAGAATTTCTCATTCATTCGCCCAAGCAGCTCGGGCAGATCCTCTTTGAAAAGCTCGGACTGCCCGCACCGAAAAAGACGAAAACGGGCTACGCGACCGACGCGGAAACCCTGTTAAAGCTGCGCCACCTCTCCCCGATTATTGATCTGGTTCTGCAATACCGCACCGTCTCCAAGCTCCACAGCACCTACGTTGTGGGTCTCGGCGCGCAGATCCGCGAGGACGGGCGGGTGCACACCGTCTTTCAGCAGATGCTCACCGCGACGGGGCGCTTATCCAGCGCCGAGCCGAATCTGCAGAACATCCCCGTTCGCACCGAATTGGGACGGGAAATGCGTAAATTCTTCACCGCGAAGGACGAAAATCACGTTCTCGTCGACGCGGACTATTCTCAGATCGAGCTGCGCCTTCTGGCGCTGATGTCGCAGGACGAGGTGCTGACGGGGTATTTCCTCGAGGGCAGGGACATTCACACCAAGACCGCATCTGAGATCTTCCACGTCTCTCCCGACAAGGTTACTCCCGAGATGCGAAAGAGCGCCAAGGCGGTCAATTTCGGGATCGTGTACGGCATCGGAGAATATTCGCTCGGGCAGGATCTCGGCGTGCCGATGCGCGTTGCGAAGGATTATATCGAGCGGTATTTCGCGCTGTTTCCCAAGATCCGCCCGTATTTGGACGGCTGTAAGCGCTTCGCCCGTGAGAACGGCTACGTCGAAACGCTCTTTGGGCGGCAAAGGAGAGTGCCGGAGCTGAAAAGCCCGAAAAAGAACGTCGTTGCCTTCGGTGAACGAGTCGCGATGAACGCACCCCTGCAGGGGACGGCGGCGGACGTCATCAAAATGGCGATGGTGCGCGTGGATCGCCGCTTGGAGGCCGAGGGGCTGAAGAGCGCGCTCGTCCTGCAGGTGCACGACGAATTGATCCTCGAAGCCCCCCGCGAGGAGGCCGATTACGCCGCAAAGCTCCTATCTGAGGAGATGGAGGGCGTTCTCTCGGCGGCCGTGCCGCTCGTGGCTGAGGCGGGCATCGGCTTTCGCTGGTACGACTGCAAGTCGTGAGAAGAGAATCGGATTCCTTTCTGAACCTGCTTGTTCCTTTTTGAAAATAACTTGTTCTTTTTTGAAAAAAGAACCAAAAAACTTGTTTGAAAAGATTTGTTCCTTTTTGAAAAAAGGAACCGAAAAACTTTTAAACAAAAGAAAAATAAAATGAGGATAGAGATTTTGTGTCTCTATCCTTTTTATATTTTCGGGATACGGAAGTTGAGTTTTACCTTAAAGTAAACCCGAGATTAAAGTTTTCTTTGCTTTTTTGAAAGTAGATTTTCTGGATACGAAAGTTAGATTTTATTTTACAGTAAACCCGAGTTGAAAGTTTTCTTTGCTTACTTTCTTTTTCAAAAGAAAGTACGGTTTCTTTTCTTTTTTTTGTTTTCTGCGGATCAAATATTGATTATCCGTAGGGGCGATCATTGATCGCCCGCGGGCGAACGCAGTTCGCCCCTACCGTGGTGTTAGATGATTTCTCCGCTAAGAGCATCACCCATTTGTGTCTCTATGCTTTTTTGTAAATTTTCGGGATACGGAAGTTGAGCTTTACATTAAAGTAAATGCGAGTTGAAAGTTTTCTTGCCTACTTTTTTGAAAGTAGATTTTCGGGATACGGAAGTTGAGTTTTACTTTAAAGTAAACGCGAGATTAAAGTTTTCTTTGCTTTTTAGAAAGCGAATTTTCGGGATACGGAAGTTGAGCATTATTATTTAGTAAATGCGAGATTAAAGTTTTCTTTGCTTACTTTCTTTTTCAAAAGAAAGTAAGTGACAGAGAGCGACAGGATTCGCTATGCCGCTTGGTCAAAGAAGCCGAGTTTCGACAGATCTTTTTGTTCAAATCTACAAAATTTCCAATTATTGGTAATTTTATTGTCAAACCCCTTGCAATTTTTGCCAATAATTGGTAAAATCAATTTGCAAACGCGAAGGAACAAAAAACGTGAAAGGAAAAAGAAAGAGGAAAAAGAGATGAAGGAGCAGAGCGAAAGAGTTTACATTGTCGACTCGGGCAATGATTTCCGATTTGTTTGTAAGGAGAGCCTGCAAGCGATGGGCTTTCAGGTAGTGGGTGACGCGGCAGACGGGCAGGAGGCGCTGGTTGGGATCAAAACGCTTCGTCCCGATGCGGTGCTGCTGGATCTGTGGTTTCCTGGGTACGATCTGGCAAGCCTGATTCGCGAAGTAAAGCGAGCCTTGAAGGAGAAAGCGCCGAAGTTCATTCTGGTCACGGGCATCAGCAACAAAAAGATTCTGGAGGATGCTTGGGCGGGCGGCATCAGCGCTTGCGTGCTCAAGCCATTTGACTACGAGGTGTTGGCAGAGAAGATCCGCCGCGTGTGCCGCGAGGAGAGCGTGCGGGTGACGGATGACTTTGACCTCGAGGCGCAGGTGACGCGCATCATCCATCAGGTGGGGATTCCCGCACACATCAAGGGCTACCAATACCTGCGCTGTGCGATCATGATGGTCGTGCGCGACAATCGCATCATCGGCGAGGTGACCAAAACCCTCTACCCAACCGTGGCACGCGAATTTCACACCACTTCTTCGCGCGTGGAGAGAGCCATTCGCCACGCGATCGAGGTCGCTTGGGATCGGGGCGACGTGGACGTGATCCATTCCTATTTCGGGTACACCGTCCAAATGGGCAAGGGCAAGCCGACCAACTCCGAATTTATCGCGATGATCGCTGACAATCTGCGTCTGCGGATGCGCGAGCGAGCGGGCTGAGAGCTTGAAACACGCCGGCGGTTCCCCCCTTTCCGCCATGCGTTTTTCCAAAAGCAGTTTTCCACGGAAAACTGCTTTTTTCATTGACAGAAGATTTTTTTCATTATATAATCAAAAAAAATGTCGGAGATCACGATGTATTTGGAACAAATTCAATCAAAGCTGAACGAAATCGCCCTTTCGGAGGGCTTGGGCAAGAGCTGTGACGCGCACCCGATGCCCAATCGCAAGGAGGTCATTGATCTCATCAAGGATCTGCAGGCACTCCTGTTTCCCGCCTTTTTCCGCAGTCGCAGTGTGACGCAGGAAGGCCTGGCGGGGCTGTCTTTGCTGAGAAAGATTCAGAATCAGCTCTTTACGCTGATTGAAAAGGTCTCTTGCTTTGCCGCAGAGCCGCTTTGCAAGGAAAAGGTGACTGAGACGTTTTTGTCGCGCCTGCCCGCCATCAAGGAGCTTTTGCTCAAGGACATTCAGGCCATTTACGACGGAGACCCCGCCGCCAAGAGCCACGAGGAAGTGCTTTTGTGCTACCCCGGCTTTTACGCGATCTCCATTTATCGGCTCGCGCACGAGCTTTGGGAGCTGAAGATCCCCCTGCTGCCGCGTATTATGACCGAGTATGCGCACGAGAAAACGGGCGTGGATATTCACGCGGGCGCGAAGATCGGTGAGTATTTCTTCATCGACCACGGCACGGGCATCGTCGTCGGTGAAACGACGGTGATCGGCCACCACGTCAAGCTCTATCAGGGTGTGACCCTCGGTGCGAAGAGCTTTGAGTGCGACGAAAACGGCAACCCGATCAAGGATCTCAAGCGCCATCCCAACATCGGCAATTACGTGGTCATTTACGCCAACGCTACCATCCTCGGCGGCAACACCACCGTGGGCGATCATTGCGTGATCGGCGCATCCGTTTGGCTCACGCGCTCGGTCGAGGCCGGCAAGACCTTATATTACACCCCGCCGCAGGGATAACACGTCGAATCCTGCGCAGAAGCGCAGAATGGTTCTTTTTTGAAAAAAAGAACCAAAAAACTTGTTCCTTTTTGAAAAAAGGAACCGAAAAACTTTTAAACAGAATAAAAAATAAAAAGGATAGAGATTTTTTTGTCTCTATCCTTTTTGTATCTTCTCGGGATACGGAAGTTAGATTTTATTTTACAGTAAACCCGAGTTAAAGTTTTCTTTCCTTCCTTTCTTTTTCAAAAGAAAGGAAGTCAAAAGAAAGGAAGTTAAGCGGAATGCTTTTTGCCGAATACCACAACAAGACCCACCAAGGAGAGGAAGGTCAGCGCGACGAACAGCTCGATCATTCCCGAATCACCCGTGGGAACGGGCGTAGGCGTGGGCGTGGGAGCGGGCGCGGGTGCACCGACACCGGCGCTGAGCACCATCATACCACCCTTGGCCAGAACGGTGGAAAGGGGCATCTTGTCTAAGGCAGCCGCGGAAAGATCCATATTGTGGGAAACTCCGTTGACCACGATCGTGTAGGTGTCCGCAAAGGCATAACCCGCCTTGGGCTTAACGGTCAGACTCGCAAAGTAGTAAAGACCCTGCTCAAAAGCCGCATCCTTACCCATGAGTTCAACGGCGAACAGCTCGTTCTCCTCTGCCACACCCCATTGAACGTCCTCGACCGTGAAGGGCGCGTTCTGCGGAAGCACGATCTCGTCGGGCTTCAGACCGACGTAGGGGTTGGAAATCGTCAATTCAATGCGATCAATCAACTGCAAGCCGAAGCTGAACTGCTTCATGACATAGCCGGTTGTGTCGTCGAAGACCATCGAGCCACGGAAGGGAGTGCCGCCGACCGTTACCGTAACATTTTCTGCAAATTCATAGCCGGGCTCGCAAATCAGCTCATACTGGAAATAATAGGTGTTGTTGTTTTCCATCACACCAACGAAGAGCTCGGCTTCTTCAAAATCCTTGCAGTAGATCCAATTGATATCGGCCTGATAATGCTCGGCGGTAGCGGGAAGCTGAACAGGCGTTCTGGCCGCGGCCGTATCGCCGACCTTCGCGTCGGGGAAGGCGGGCAGAGCAACGGCAGAGATCTTGTCGCGCAGGGAGATGGCGTAATGAATCTCGATTCCGTCCTGAGCCCAGGAGAGATATACGTCGTCCTCGTCAACAAGAGCGCCGTTGATGTAAGCGGCGGTATCCTCGGTAAATTCATAACCGGCCTCTGCCATCAGATTGACGAAGAGATCGTAGCGATCCTTGACGAAGGAGCCGTTGAAGGACTGATCGGTGCCGTTCCAGCCGGCATAATCCTTGGAATAGTGACCGCCGCTCGGAACGGTGATCTCAGAGGCAGTCGCACCGACGGTCGGCACGGTAAAGTTGATCTCCACGCGCTCAATCGCCTGCAGATAAGAAACACGGAAGGAAACGCAAAGGTTTTCCTCGGAGGGCTGATAATAATCGTAATGCTGCTTGCCATTCAAGGAAATCTTGTCCACGTCCCACTCGTAGCCGTCTGCGATGGCGAAAACCGCCTCGACAAAGTAAGCCTTGCCGTCGGCAAAGTGAGTGGCGGGATTGCCTTCGTTGTCATAAACCTCGACCAGCTCGACACGATACTTTGCACCCTGCGGCAGCACAAGGTCGGCGGGAGCGAAGACCGCAGAACCGGCGGCGGGCTTGGTGTAGCTGATGCTCATCTGCTCCACACGGGGCAGAAGCGAATAGCGCACGCGATAGGTCAGCGTGCCGTCGGCGGCAGATTCCACGTAGTCGTAGACCCAATCCTCGGGGAGCTGCATTTCGCAGTCAACGTGCTGTGCGAAGGCGTAGCCCTCGGCGGGCTTCATTTTGATGGCGAGATAGTAGACCTTACCGTTTTGGGGATTTGCGGTCAGAGCCGAGCCATCCTCGTTTTCCCAGCGCTGAGATTCGATCGAAAAGGAAGTGGCCTGCGTCGTAACGGCGGTAGCGGGAGCAGCCTTGCCTGCCTCAAGCTCGGCGGGAGCGCCCTTCAGCGGAACGAAATTGATGTAGCCGTTTGCAGGAAAGATCTCGAACATACGCATCAACTGAATGCGGCCGGCGTCTCTGTCCATCACGCTCCACTGACCGCTTTCCCAAATATTGATGCCGTCAACGTAGATATAGGTAGGATCGTCTACCGCCGAGAAGGTCACGGTGACCTCGAGGTAATAGACGCCGTAGCCGAATTTTCCGGTAGCGTTAACAAGGCCGCTCGGGCTTTCCACACCCCAGCGTGCCTGAACGGTGTATTTTTGGGGATCGTTGACCGTAACGAGATTTTCCGTGGGGATCGTTTCGTTATAGGCGGGATTTTGCGAAGTAATTTCGAGCGTAGGCTCAGCAGCAACGGCAACAAGGCCAAGGATGCCACCCAGCAGGCTCAGGGTCAAAAGAACGCTGATGATCTTCTTCATTGCTGTAAAATTCCTTTCTTACTTTTGACAAAACGCAAGCGTTTCTCTTGCTTTACTTTAACATAATATAGGTAGAAAAAGCAATGGTTTCCGCAAAAAAAGCCAAATTCTTTTTTCGCGCCGAACAAAAGTGACAAACCGAACGTTCTTTTTTTGTGCAATCTGCAAAAGAGCGCGAGGAGCGCGCGTTTGGCCGTTGACTTTTTGAAAAAAAGGTTTTATAATCAAAAAAAACCGTAGAAAGTGAGATTCTTCTTATGTTTTGCAGCAAATGCGGCGCTAACAACAACGATCAGGCCAAGTTCTGCGCGGTCTGCGGTCAGCCCTTGACCGCTCAGGCGGCGCAAACCGTAACCCCCGTCGGAAAAAATCAGTTCCTTTTGACGAAGGCCACCCAAAAAACCAAAATTCTCGGCTTTGTCGCCTGGGGCTTGACGCTTGTTTTGCTCCTGACGATGGTGCTTTCCTACACCAACATCCGCAAGACCTCGATCGAGGACATTCCCTTGGTTTCGACCGCGATGGAGATGGCTTCCCTCGGAATGGACGAGGACGTCGAGGACGTCTTTGCCGAATTGAAAGACGAGCTTTACGATCAGATCTCCGATATGGAAGATGATCTGGACGACATCCGCGACGATCTTTCCCCCGAGGAAGAGGAGTGGTGCGAGAGATTCGTCGAGATCGGCTACGCCTTGGCGGAAGATTTTTCGCTGGAAAACATTTCCGACGTGTTCGACCACGTGGAAGCCCTTGCGGAAGTGGCAGAGGATTCCGAGGTCTTCGGAACGGATGATCTCGACGATCTGTTCGACATCTTCGACGGCATTGATACCGCGATTCTGACCGCGATCAACACCGCGCTGTTTATTTCGATGGCTTGGGCTTTGATCTGGGGCTTGATCGGCGGCGGTCTGCGCATTCGCGGATTTGTGATCGCAGGTCTCGTGTTCTCCCTCTTCTATACCGGCATCTGCTGCGGCGCGCTGGTGACGCTTCTCGTTCTTGCCATTCACATCGCCCTGATCGTCATCATTACGATGATAAACCGCGAATACCGCGCTTACAAGGCAAGCATTCGCCCCGTCGCGTAAGGGATTGAGAAGATTTGTTCTTTTTTGAAAAAAAGAACCAAAAAACTTGTTCCTTTTTGAAAAAAGGAACCGAAAAACTTTTAAATAAAAAAATAAAAAAATAAAAGAGGATAGAGATTTTTTGTCTCTATCCTTTTTATATTTTCGGGA
>JAZRZQ010000098.1:0-13472 GCA_045601445.1 Eubacteriales bacterium
GCGGGCAAAACCACGATCATCAAGGCGATCGTCAACATTTTCGGTCTTGTGGGAATGAAGGTTGCGCTTGCCGCGCCGACGGGCCGTGCCGCCAAAAGAATGAGCGAATCGACCGATTACGAGGCCAAAACGATTCACCGCTTGCTGGAGATTGAGTATTCCCCCGAGGACGTGGTGCGTTTTGCTCGCGGTGAAAACAATCCACTTGAGCAGGACGTGGTCATTGTCGACGAGCTTTCTATGGTTGATATTTCGTTGTTTGCCGCTCTGCTCAAAGCGCTTCGTCCGGGGATGCGGCTTGTCTTGATCGGTGACAGCGATCAGCTCCCGAGTGTGGGAGCGGGGCAGGTATTATTCGATACCGTCGAAAGCGGCGCATTTTGCGTGTGCCGCCTTTCCCGCATTTTCCGTCAAAGCGGCAACAGCGACATCGTGGAGAACGCCCATCGCATCAATCGCGGTGAGATGCCCGTGCCCTCGGCCAAAGACGGGGATTTCTTTGTGATGCGTCGATACGATTCCGGATCGGTGCTCGAAACCGTTCTTTCCCTTTGCACCACGAGACTGCCGAACACCTACGGAGACGAGGGCATCTCGGGGGTTCAGGTCATTACCTGTACCCGCAAGGGGCCGCTCGGTACGGTGGAGCTGAATCACCGCCTGCAGGCTGCGCTTAACCCGCCCTGTGAAGCAAAGAGGCAGATGAAGCACGGCGAAACGCTCTTTCGCGAGCAGGATAAGGTGATGCAGATTCGCAACAACTACGACGTGGAGTGGGTTGATCCCGATGATCCCGACCGCACGGGCTTCGGCGTGTTCAACGGTGATATCGGACGGATCCTTGAGGTCGACGCGGCATCGCGTGCGCTCACCGTAGACTTTGACGGAAAAAGAGTCGTTTATCCCTTTGAGGAATTGGATGAGATCGAGCATGCTTTTGCCGTGACGGTTCATAAGAGTCAGGGGAGTGAATATCCGATCGTTATTTTCCCCGTGTTCAACCCGCCCCCGATGCTTGCCACGCGCAATCTGATCTATACGGGAATCACCCGCGCCAAGAAAATGGCGATTCTGGTTGGGAAAGAAGCTTCGATCGAAGCGATGGTGAAAAACGACCGTAAGGCGGAGCGTTATACGGGACTTTGCGAGATGTACCGCATCATCAAGGAGAGAAAGCAATGAGTAAAAAAACGAGACTTGTTTTACTGCTTGCCATCACGCTTGTTCTGTCTGCCGTTTATTGGGGCTTTGGCAATACGGCCTATACGCTTCCCATCACGATCTCTTATTTTGTCCTTTGCTTGTTGCTCTCGGTGGCGTATCTTCTCGTCAACGGCGGCCTTCGCCCCTTGATAGAAGAGGATCGCAAGCGCGAAGCGCGCTCGAGAGAAAAATATCTTGCCGATAAGGCCAAGGAGCATCCGGTCAAGCCGAGAGATAAATACCGTCGCTTTCGCATCAAGTCCGAGAAGGAAGAGAAGATCGAGCCTGAGAGAAGCTCTCCTGCGCCGAATCCGCTCGGGATTCCCGAGGAGAAGCGCCCTCTTTTGTCGCAGATTTTGCTTGTCGTGACCGTTCCGTTCTATCTGATTTTTATGATTGATATGATCCTGTTGAAATTTTTTCTTTGAAAGGCTGTTATGAACTGTTATTCACTGTTTTCCGGCTCCTCCGGCAATGCGCTTTACCTTGAGGACGGCCAAACGAGAATCCTTGTTGACGCAGGCTTCAGTATGAAGCGCATCAAGGAGCAGATGGCTCGGATTGATCGGGAGCCATCCTCTCTCTCTGCCATTTTGATCACGCACGAGCACTCCGATCATACGCAGGCCCTTCCGATGCTTGCCAAGTACCTCGGCATTCCGATCTATTGCCAGAGAGAGGTAGCAAAGGAGATGTATCTTTCCCTGCTTCAAAAAGGAAAGAAGAACGAGGCGGCCGCCTTTGCCCGCTGTGTCCGCACGGTTCTTTGCGGGTATGAGTACGAAATCGGATCGATTCTCGTTTCGCCGTTTTCCACGCCGCACGACAGCGTTCAGAGTCAAGGCTTTGTATTTGGCGACCGTGAGCTTGGCGTAGCAACAGACTTGGGATGCGTCACGGACGAGGTTTCCCGCTATCTTCTCGGCTGTCGAAACGTCGTTCTCGAATCCAATCACGACCTTGGAATGCTTTGGGACGGTAATTACCCGCCGGAGCTGAAGGAGCGTGTGGCCTCCGATCACGGCCATTTGAACAATGACGATTGCGCCGCGTTCTGCCAAAGGCTTCTTCAGGCAGGCTGTGAAAGCTTTACGCTGTTTCATCTGTCCGAGGAGAACAACACCCCCGCACTTGCCATGCAAACGACGGAAAACGCTCTTTTGATGCAAAAGGCTCTGCCCGAGCGTGATTTTTCGCTTCGGGTGGCCAGCCGCTACGAGGTGACGAAGGTTTTATGAATCATATCATTTTGCAAATCGGAGAAGCCAAGGAGGAGTATTTTCGCGCCGCATTTGCGGAATACCAAAAACGAATGAATGCCTTCGGCTCACTCCAATCCGTTCCGCTCAAGCCCGCGAAAACGCCCGGTCGCGCTCTTTCCGACGATGAGATCCGCAAGGCTCTGGAAAAGGAGGGGGAGGAGTTCAAAAAACAGCTTGCACAGCCGAAGCTTTCCCGCGCCTTTAAGATTGCCCTTTGCATTGAGGGAAAAGCCTTTTCTTCCGAGCAGCTTGCGGATCTTTTGAATCGGACTGCCGGAACGGGGGCGGGCTCGATCGTGTATCTGATCGGCGGCTCTTGGGGCATCTCGGAGGAGATCAAGGCAATGTGCGATCTTAGCCTTTCCTTTTCACCGATGACCTTTGCGCATTCTCTGTTTCGGGTAATGCTGGCCGAGCAGATCTACCGCGCCGAGGGAATTCTGGCCGGAAATCAATATCACAAATAAAAAGATGCGATCACAAGAGCGTGATCGCATTTTTTTGTTTATTCGGCAATCAGGGATCCTTCCCAAAGCGTGTGTATTTCGCCGTTGCCGATGCGGCATTCGGCTTTGACCCGATAAGCATCTCCCACGTACTTTTTGAGCGCGGTGGGGCTGACGGCGGGGGAGAGGGTCGCGGAATAGGTCATCAGCTCGGTATAGAATCCGCTTTTTTGATAGACGGTCTTGCCGCTTTGATCCTGAACGGTGATCGTGGCGTTGGCAAGCGGATAATTCGAGGCGATGCTTGCGTCTTTGAGATGGGTGACGGTAGCTTGGTTTTCCTTGATCGAGAAGCTGACCTCGCTGTTTTCCACGTCGTCCTTGCCGCAGAGCTCAGCGATCGTGAAGGGGAGGTAGCCGCTCTTGTAGAGCTGCTCGAAGCTGTACTTATTATCAATGCCGCCCTGAAGCTGCATAGGCTTGGAGTTCGACTGCATTTTCGATTTGTAGTCGGAGACCTGCTCCAAGATGAGAACGTTGCTTCTGACGGGATCAATGTTTCCGTTGCCGTCGCGGACGACCTCTGCATTGGAGGCGGCCATAATCACGTGGCCGTGCGAGGTGCGGTATTGCACCATTCCGTCAGCCGCTTTGAGCTTGGCGTAGGATTCATACATCACCTTTTCGCCGTTGTCCTTGCAGATATTCACCGTGTCAATACCCTCTTCGTGAAAGTTGTTGATCGCATCGGAATAGGTGTAAGGGCCGAGGCGAAGCGCGCCGTTTTTATGAAGCGTGGTGGGAGAGCCGCCTGCAAGATAGCGATCCGCCACTCTTGCCCAAGCCCAATAGGCCGAGGAAGAGCATTGATTGCCGATGACCTTTGAAAAATCTCCAAGTCCTTCCATGCTGACTACGCCGGTCTGCTCATCGTAGAAGAGAAGCGCGTTGTAGATATTGCCCTTGGTGGACGAGATATAGGGAAGTCCTCCGTAAGCCGTGCCCTTTTTGAGGGTAATGACCTCTCCGCGAAGCTGGTAGGAGGAGTTTTTACTCGGCGTCCAGGCAAAGGAGAGCTGTAGGCGCATAAAGTCGGCACAGATCTGACGAAGCTGTTCTTCGCTCATTCCTGCCTTGGCGATCGGGATGGCGTTAAGTTTTTGAATGGCATCCGTCTCGGCGACTGTGGCAACGACGGCGGGGGCGGTAGCGGTGCTCTCGTTGGTTACGGTTTCTGTTTCAACTGTCTCGGTTTGCGTAGAAGAGATGCTCGGTTGACAGGAGACAAGCGAAACCAGCGCAGTCAGTGTGAGAAGGAGTGCAACGTATTTTTTCATATTCGTTTTCCTTGTCGTTTGTTGAAATGCGGCATGCATCAAAAATTTCATGATCTTTGATGCTGAACTGGATTTAGATAAATTCGCCTTGGTAGATCGTTCGGCGAACGCCGTTTCCGACACGGCAATCGAGCTGAACGAAATTGCCCGCTTTGGCGTAATCCTGATAGTTGCTTGTCAAAAGCATTTCGTTAAGCTGCATCACCTTGGAAGCAAAGCGGGAGGGGAGGTGATGGTGCTGAAGGAGAATATTTCCTTCGGGATCGACGATGGTGAGTGTGACGTCGGAGATTGCGTAATTGGATTTGACATAGCCGGCAAACAGGGCGTTGGGCTGAATCTTGCTATCCTTTTGAGACATTTCGATGGTTGCATCTTCCACAGGATCGGTTCCCAAAAATTCAGCGAAGGTAAAGGGGAGATAGCCCTTGCTATACATCTGCTTGAAGGTCATCTTTACGTCAATATCGGCCTGTAATTTTGAGGTCACACCGCCTCCGAGAGAGTAGTTGGTAAAGGTCGAGCCCTGATCGAGATAACGAATGTAGCTCTTGTCTCCGTCGATCGTACCGTCGACGTTTTTAATGACAACGGGAAGCTGGCTGATCATCTGAACGTGACCGCCGCCCGCACCGTACATCACCATTCCGTCAGCGAGCTTGTAGTTTGCGTATGACTGATACATCACCTGCTCACCGTTGGTTTGACACACGGTCTTGGTGAGGTTACTCTTGGCCCAGTCACCGGTGCAGTTGTAGGTGTAGGGTCCGATCGGGATGCAACCGTTGTTGCTGTGCATGGTATTGGTCAGATTATGCTTGGTGGAGTTGACAACGCGGCTCCAAGCCCAAAACGAGCCGTAGGAGCACTGATTTCCGATCAGAACACCCATTTCCTGATCGGTCACGACCGAGGTGTCAAGAACGCCGGTTTTTTCATCATAATAATACATCAAGGTATAAATATTACCCTTGCCTGAGGTAACGTAGGGAAGACCGCTGTAGATCGTTCCCTTTTTGACGGTGGCGTATTTTCCGTTGGTGCCTGCCGTCTGCTTATAGGTAAAGTCCGTTGTCGGCGTGTACTGAACAAGACCGGCCAAGCGGAAAAAGTCAACGCAGAGCGCTCGTCTTTCCTGAATCGGCATCGCATCCGTTGCGATGGGAAATTCATTGATGCGGTCCATCGTCATCGGCTCGGGAACGCTGATATAGGCTGAATGATCCGGCGTGGGAAGGGGCTTGATCGTCGGAAAATTGGCAGGAGGCGTAGCGGTAGAGCCTTGGGTTTGCGAAGGAGTTTCCTCTTTGGTCTGCGTTTGTGCTTGGGTCTGCGTTTGTGCTTGGGTTTTTGTGTCGACCTCTCCGGTTTGAGTCGTTTTCGGTGTCAACTGCGTTTGGCAGGAGACAAGACTGACAAGAAGTGTCAGGAGAAGGAACAACGATAAAATGCGTTTCATAAATATAGCTCCTTATACGAATGCACCTTGGTAGATTGTTTTGCGAACACCGTTGCCGATGCGGCAATCGATTTGTACGAAGCGGCCTTCTTTACCGTATTCGACGTACTGAGGATAAGTCAGCACTTCGGACATAGCCATTTCCTTTGAACCGAACGTTTTCGGGAGATGATGCTTTTGCAGGAGGATATTGCCCTCTGCGTCTACGATCGTCAAGGTAATATCGGAAATGGCGTAGTTGGCACTTACCTTGCTGCCGTAAAGCTCACTGCCGATGAGCAGTTTCTTCGTGATGCTGAAACTGACCGTTCCCTCTTCCACGGGATCTGTTCCCAAAAATTCAGCGAAGGTGAAAGGGAGATAGCCCTTACTATACATCTGCTTGAAGGTCATCTTCACGTCAATATCGGCCTGCAGCTTGGAGTTGACGCCGCCTGCCAAAACGAGGTCCGTGTAGGTCGAGCCTTGATCGAGATAGAGAATGTAGCTCTTGTCTCCGTCGATCGTGCCGTTGGGCTTTTTAACGACCACGGGAGCCTGGCTGATCATCTGAACGTGACCGCCGCCCGAGCCGTACAGGATCATTCCGTCGGCAAGCTGAAAGTTGGCGTAGGATTGATACATCACCTGTTCGCCGTTTGACGTGCAAACGGACTTGGTAGTCTTCGTTTTCGTCCAGTTGCCGGTGCAGGTGTAGCTGTGAGGCCCGATCGGGATGCATCCGTTGCCTGCGTGGATGGTGTGGGTCAGGGCGTGGTTGGTGGAATTGATCACGCGACTCCAAGCCCAAAACGAGCCGTAGGAGCACTGATTTCCGGTCAGAACACCCATTTCCTGATCGGTGATGACCGAGGTGTCGAGTACGCCCTTGGCTTCATCGTAGTAATGCATTAGGGTATAAAGATTGCCCTTGCCCGAGGTAACGTAGGGAAGACCGCTGTAGACCGTTCCCTTTTTGACGGTGGCGTATTTTCCGTTGGTGCCTGCCGTCTGCTTGTAGGTAAAGTCCGTTGTCGGCGTGTACTGTACCAGACCCGCGAGGCGGAAGAAGTCAACGCAAAGCTGTCTTCTCTCTGCAATCGACATCGAGTCCGTTGCGATAGGGAAGGAATTTAGCTTTTCCATCGTCAGCGGCTCGGGAACGCTGATGATAGCGGAATGATCCGGCGTCGCTTGCGGCTTGATCGCAGGAAACTGCGGAGTAGGAGTAGGCGTGGGCGTGGGCGTGGGCGTGGGCGTAGGAGTAGGCGCGGAGGGCACACCTGCCGTCCCATCATCGGTGAGAGTTTCCTCTTCCTCTGCTGTTTCGGTCTGCGTCGGCAAAACGGTGGCCGTCTCCTCTTCGGTTTCGGTTTGCACAGGAGCGGCCGTCTGCGTTAAAGACTGAGGCTCGGTCTGCGTGCTTTCTTGTGTGGTGGTTCCTGCGACGTCTTTGCGGCAGGAGAAGGCCGAGAGCATCACAACGATCAGCAGGAAAAGGGAAAGAAGACGTTTCATAGAGTCCTCCCGTATGAATCAGATTCAGACTTTTAATAAGGTTCCGCTGTAAATTCGGATGACATTGCCCGTGCTCAAACGGCAATCCAGGGTGACCGTGCAATCAGCATTCTTCACGTACGTTCTGAGAGAGGGCAAAAATACGGTGGAGAGATTCAGGCTTCTCTTGTTGGATGCGGTGTTGGCAGTGAACTTGGAAAGGATGACCTTTCCCTCGGCATCGGTCAAGGTAAGCTGAACGTCGGAAATCGCGTAGTTTGCTTCCACCACTCCCTTGGAGAAGGTGTCAATGCTCGCCGCGGCATCGGTGATGCTGCAGGTGGCACTTGCTTCTTCAACCGGATCGGTACCGATGAGCTCGGCAAAGGTGAAGGGAAGGTAATTCTTTTTGAAGATCTCGTTAAAGCTGTACTTGTGGTCGACACGGCCTTCGATGGTGATCGTCGAACCGTCTGCTGCGGTGTATGGAGACGGTGAGGAGACCTGCTCGTGAACGAGCACGTAGCTCTGATCGCCGTTGATCTTTCCGTTTTCACGGACAACGACCGCATTGGAGGCGATCATACAAACGTGGCCGCCACCGGTGCCGTACATCACGATTCCGTCAGCGGTTTGCAGCTTGGCGTAGGATTCGAACATCACGTCGATCCCGTTGTTGGAACAAACGGTTTTGGTGAGGTTGTTCTGTGACCAATCTCCCGTGCAGTTGTAGGTGTAAGGACCGACGGGAATGCAACCGTGCTCGGAGGTCATCGTATTGGTCAGGCCGCAGCCGTTGTTGGAGTTGACCACGCGACCCCAGCCCCAAAGAGCGCCGTAAGAGCAGTGATTGCCGATCACGAAGGCAAAGTTCTTGCCGCCGACGGACTTCACGTCCATCACACCGGTTTTTTCATCGTAATACTGCATTGCAATATAAATGCTGCCGCCTCTGGCTTCGGTTACGTAGGGAACGCCGCCGAAAACCGTTCCTGCGCCAAAGAGCATCTTTTTGTTGGATGCGGTTACGGTGTAGGTGACATCCTCGTTGGGAATCCACTGGAAGGTCTGTGCCAGACGGAAGAAGTCAGAGCAAAGCGCTCTTCTTTCGGCAAGAGACATGCTGTTGCTTGCGATGGGGAGAGAATTGATGGTCTCCCAGGTCATCGGAGTTTTGACGGTTCCGAGTTCCTTTTCTTCGGTTTTCTTTTGGAAATAACCGTCGCTTTGAGTCTGCTCGAGCGTTCCCGTCTGAGTTTGGGTCTGCGAGCCGAGCGAGTCTTGGCATGAGGCCGTGGAAAGCACCATTGCCAAAAGCAATAGCAGGGCAAAGATTTTTTGTACGCTTTTTTTCATTGAAATCAAATTCCTTTCGAATTTATTGAACGAGAAGACCGGAATAAGCACAGAGCAGCTCGCCCGTGCCGACTCTTAAGTTGATCTTGACCGTGTGCTTTCCGTCAGCATAGCGCTTAATGTTGGCGGGGATGACGAGCGGGGAGAGATCCTGCGTTTTTTTGTTGTAGGAGGTATTGGAGAGCATCTTGTAAAAGACCTGCTTTCCCGACTCGTCGGAAATCTCAATTTCGCCGTAAAATACCGCGTAATTGGAGCTCGCGGTCGCATCGTGAAGCTGCTGGGGCGTTGTACGATCGCCTTCGAAACCAAGTGTTGCCGTTGCTTTTTCCACGGGATCGGTACCGATCAGCTCGGCAAAGGTAAAGGGAATGTAGTTGGAGCTGAAAACCTTCGAGAAGGTTTTCTTTTCGTCAGCGCGTCCCTGCATCGTCACGCGGGAGCCGTCTTCTGCGATGGTGTTAATGTAGGAGGAAACCTGCTCGTGAATCAGAAAATAACTGCTTTGCGGATTGATCTTTCCGTTGGCATCTCTGACAACGTGAACCTCGCTGATCATCTGCACGTGTCCCGAACCGCCGGAAGTGATGGTCATAATGCCGTCTGCTACCTGAGCCTGTGCATAGCATTCGTACATTTTCTCCGCACCGTTTTCTCGGCAGACCATTCCCGTGTTGTAATCCTTGGACCATTGATCCAGGTCTCTGTCGAATTTGTAATCACCGACGGGGATACAGCCCTTTTTCGGGACCATCGAGGCGCAAAACGTGGAGGTGGAGGTGTTGACCACTCTCAGCCAGCCCACCCAAGCGCCCGCGGAGCAATAATTGCCGATCAAATAGGCAAAGTTATTGCCGCCGATGCGGGCAACATCCATCACACCGGTCTCTTCGTCGTAGTAATGCATTGCCAGATAAATACTGCCGGGCTTTGCTTCGGAAATGTAGGGAACGCCTGCGTACACCTTGCCGGGTTTGAGTGTCACGGGTTTTCCGTAGTTGGTTACGGTGTATTTGATGGTTTCATTGGGTGTCCATTGGAAGGTCTGCGCCAAACGGAAAAAGTCCGAGCAAAGCGCTCTTCTTTCGGCAAGGGACATTGATTCGCTGGCGATGGGGAAGGAGTTGATCTTGTCCCAACTTAATTTGGTCTTGACCTCGGGAGGAGTAAACGTGGAGCTCTGCTCGGCACTGCTCTGCGGCTGTGTCGCTGTTTCGGTCTGCGTTTGCTCGGTCGTTGGTGCTTGAAGCGAGCTTTGACAGGAACACAAAACGAGAATGAGCGAGAGCATCAGGCAAAAGAGAGTTCTTCTTGCGTTCATCGCTTTTTCCTTTTTTAATTATTTGGTTATTGCGCCCTCATAAACGGTGATGCTCTTTCCGATGCTGCTGAAACACTCAATCTTGATGGTCGCACCGCCCTGTCCGGCGAACTGATTGATGGTCGACTTGAAAACGATGGTACTCATTTCAAAGGTCTTTTTGTTGAAGGTGGAGTTTCCGCTGAACTTGTTGTAAAGAACCTTTCCGTCCTTGTCGTAAACGGTGTATTCGGCAAAAACGATGTTGTAGTTGGATTCGATCACGGAGCCGATGACAGCATCAACCGTTGCGGTCTCTCCGCTGATGCTGTAGGATACGCTGACCTCTTCAACGGGATCGGTACCGATCAGCTCGGCAAAGGTAAAGGGAATGTAGCCGCCGCTGTAAATGGCGTCAAAGGTGAATTTGTTGTCGACTCTTCCCGCAATGGTGATTTGGGAGCCGTCCTCGGCGGTGTAGGCCGTGGGGGTAGAGCCTTGCTCGTGGAGAAGAACGTAGCTTTGTGTACCGTCGATCTTGCCGGAGGCATCACGAACGACGACGGGGGTGGCCGAGATCATGCAGACGTGGCCGCTCTTCTTTTGATTGACGCGAACGATGCCGTCTGCGGGCTGCATCTTGGCGTAGGATTCAAAGATGGTCTGCTTGCCGTTTTTGCTGCAAACCTCGATGGTGTTGTTGACGGCATCCCACTGATCGATGGACTGATCGTACTTGTACGGGCCGACGGGAATACAGCCGTGCGCGGCGGTCATCGAGTAGGTCAGACGGGCGTCGGAGGTGTTGACGACTCTCGTCCAGGCAAGCATAGCGCCGCCGGAGCAATGGTTTCCGATGATAAAGGCGATGTTTTTGCCACCGACGGAAGCGGTATCCAAAACGCCGGTCTTTTCATCATAATATTTCATAGCAAGATAAACGCTGCCGCCTTTCACTTCGGTTACGTAGGGAACACCGGCGTAGACTTTGCCGACGGGGTAGGTGGTTCTCTTTTCCTGAGAGGAGACAACGTAGTCGATTGTTTCGTTCGGTGTCCACTGGAAGGTCTGCGCGAGCTTGAAGAAGTCGACGCAAAGCTGTCTTCTTTCGGCAAGAGACATGCTGTTTGTGGCAATCGGAAGAGAATTGATCTTATCCCAGGTCATCGGGGTCTTGACGGTGGGATAGTTTCCTGCGGGTTTTGTCTGCTGCGTCTGTTGATTTTGCGACGGTTTGGTTTGATTCTGGCCACCCGCAGTTTCCTGCGTTTGGGTTTCTTCGGTCGGCAGGGGAGTGAGAGCGGAGCCGCAGGCGACAAGCGAGAAAAGCATCGCCAGAGCAAGAAAAAGACAAAGAGTTTTTTTCATAAATTTATACCTCGAAATTGTATTCGTTTGACGTTTTGAGGGGTTTTATTGGGAAACGAGCGTGCCTTCGTAAACCGTGAAGTTTTGACCTGTGCTGACGAAGCACTCAAGCTTGACCTTGTTTTCTCCGGTGGCGTATCGCTTGAGGGTAGCGGGAAGAGCGACCAGATTCATTTCCAGATCCATTTTATTGTACTTGGAGTTGTTTCCGTACTTGGTGTAGAGCTCTTTTCCGTCCTTGTCGGTGACGATCAGCTTGACGTAGGCGATGGCGTAGTTGGAGGTGACGACAGAATCGGAAAGAGCATCCGGAGTCACGGTGCTTCCGCCGAGATTCACCGAAGCGCTTGCTGCTTCCACGGGATCGGTACCGATGAGCTCGGCAAAGGTAAAGGGGAGGTAACCGGCCTTGAACATACTCTCGAAGCTGTCCTTTTCGTCGATTCTTCCTTCAATGACGACGTGCGCGCCGTCCTGAAGCGTGACGGGCTTGGGGGTAGAGGTTTGCTCGTGGAGAAGTACGTAGCTGTTCTTTCCGTCGATCTTGCCGCTGCCGTCGCGGACGACGACGGCCTTGGCGGAGATCATACAGACGTGTCCGCTGCCCTTGTCGTTGACGCGAACGATGCCGTCTGCCGTTTGCAGCTTGGCGTAGGCTTCGAACATCTTCTGCTCGCCGTTTGCCTTGGTGACGTCAAAGGTAGTGTAAGCGGAGTTCCACTGCTCGACGTCGCGGTTGAACTCGTAATCGCCTACCGGAATGCATCCGTTTTTTGGGACCATCGTAGGCGTGGTGCGGCAGGAGGTGGAGTTGACCACGCGACCCCAACCCCAGAAGGCGCCGGAGGAGCAGTGGTTTCCGATCAAAAAGGCAAAGTTTTTGCCGCCGACGGACTTCACGTCCATCACGCCGGTCTGTTCATCGTAAAACTGCATGGCAATGTAAACGCTGCCTGCTTTGGCTTCGGTGATGTAGGGAACGCCGGCATAGACCTGACCGACGGGAAAGCTCAGGTGCTTGTTCGTTGCGGAAACGACGAAGTTGATGTCCTCGTTGGGCGTCCACTGGAAGGTCTGGGCAAGCTTGAAGAAATCGGCACAGAGCTGTCTTCTTTGCTCAAGGGACATATTGTTGTTGGCAAGAGGAAAATCGTTGAGCGTTTTCCAGGTCATCGGCGTCGGGACCGTAGCAAGCTCCTTCGAAGGGGTATTCCCGGTTACGGGAGTGCCGTAATAGCCGTCTTCGGTTGCTTGCTCACTCGTTGCGGTTTGGGTGGAGATGGGCTCTTGGCAAGCCGCCAAAGACAGAACTGTCACGAGGGCAAGCATCAGACACAAAAGCTTCTTCATTATTTTTTATTCCTTTCTGAATATAAAGTTACATCATATAAAATTACGTCAAACGGACTGCTATCCGACGAGGGTTCCCGAATAAACCTCGAACAGCTCGCCCGTTCCCACGCGGGCCTCTAACGTAACGGTGTTGGTTTTGTCCTGCACGTAGCGCTTCACAATGGCGGTAAGCACAAGCGGGGTCGTATCAAACTCGTAGGTATTCACGTAAACGGGAGAAGCAATGTAATGGTACAGCTCCGTTCCGTTCTTGTCCTTGATAATCATCTTTACGTCGGAAATGGCGTAGTTAGAGGTCAGTTTCTGTGCCTTGAGCTCTTCCATCGTGATGGTCGGAGCATCCGTGGAGAAGGCCCAGCTTGCCTTTTCTACGGGATTCTTTCCGATCAACTCGGCGACGGTGAAGGGCAGATAACCGGTGCTGTAAAGGTTGGCAAAGCTGACCTTGACGTCAACGCCGCCCTGAACTCTGGCGGGCGTTCCGTCGGGCAGGGTCACGTCCTCAAAGGATGAGCCTTGATCCAAATAGGTCACGAAGCTCTTCTCGCCGTCGATCTTGCCGTCGGTATCGCGGACGACCTCGGCGGCCGTGCAGACCATGCGAACGTGTCCGGCGTTGTTGTAGGTGACCATTCCGTCCGCGGGACGGAACAGGGCGTACGCTTCGTACATTTTTTGCTCGCCGTTTGCCTTGCAGTCGGCCTTGCTTTGGGTGAGCTTGCCGTTTTGCATGGTGTAGTCATAATTTCCGAGCTTGATCCAACCGTGATCCTCGTTGATCGTATTGGTGAAGGTGCTGGTAAGGGTGTTCTGCACTCTCGACCAGCCCCAGGCTGATCCAAACGAGCACTGATTGCCGATGATCTCGGCGAGGGCGACACCGCCCTTGGACTTCACGTCCATCACGCCCGT
>JAZRZQ010000099.1:0-5523 GCA_045601445.1 Eubacteriales bacterium
TTCCAGAGTCAGTCCTGCTACATTAAAAAAGAACCTGGCGTTGATCAACGCCAGGCCCAAGAAAGTGTTAGGCTTCAAAAAACCTGTTGATTTGTTTGATCTTTGTCTCGCTCAGTGTTGCACTTAGTTTGACAATTCATCGCTTTTCGTATTATTTTCTGCACTCGGGGAGGCCTGCGGCCGCGACACTTTGTCCGACTCTGCGGCTCTTTTCGTCGGGCAGAGCAATGTTGATCGAAAGGGAGGGATATTCCTCGGAAAGCACGCGCTTGCATTCCTCGATCAGGGCATCGCCGCCCTTACCGCTGGTGACTCTTCCGAGCAGAAGCAGGTGGCGAATGCGATAGGTTTTGGCGTAGAGGGGAAGGGTGTGAGCCAGATAACAGCCGATGCTGCGGTAAATATCGAGTGCTTTCTCGTTTCCGTTTTCCACTTCCTTCTGAACGACCTTCAGCTTTTCGGCGGGGGAGAGCGCGGGATCAAGCTCGATGCCGGCGGCAGGAGCGAGCTTAATGACGCCGTCCTGCGAGAAGTATTTTACGCCGCAACCGATATCGCCGCTCCACTCATCTTCCATTGCGTCGGGATTGGCGTCGATGGGAGCGAAAGCAAGCTCGTTGAGCCAACCGGTGACGTTTCCTTTTTCATCCACAAAGCCAACGGCCTCGCTCGTGCCCATGGCGATTCCGAGTACCGCGTTGTCACCGAGCTCCATGGCACCTGCCAGAGCCGTTACGTCGCCGTCGTTGGCAACCAAAAGCGGAACGTCTCCGATCTCTTTTCCGGCGCGCAGATAAATATCCTTGACCTTGGCCTCAAAATCCTCGGGAGAAACCTTCAAAAAGAGGGAAGCGAGCATCGTGCGGTTATCCACGTAAATTCCTGCCGAGCTGATACCGATCGCGTCGACTCTCGGCATTTTTGAAGCGGCGGTCTTGAAGGCCTGAACGATGCCGTCAAAGTGGTAGTCGGGGTCGGTGTTGGTCTTGGGGAACCAAACGACCTCTTCGGAGTAAACGACCTCGCCGTCAATCACAGCGGAAACCTTGCGGTCGGATCCGCCTGCGTCAAAGCCGATGCGGCATCCGTCAAAATGGCCGCCGATGCTTTGGGACTCATCTTTTTCTTCGGGCTTTTCAGCGTAGGGAACGTTCTTGACGACAAAACGGCTTTCGTAAACGTCACCCATCGTTTTGTGGTCGAAGGCGCGCTTTCCGTCGGGAGCATAAACAGAGCGGACGTACTCAAAGATCTTCTCATTACCGCAAACGGTTACCTCAAAGCCGCCCTTGGCCCAGAGAAGAAACTTGATCGTGCGCTCAATGTAGTAGCAGTCTGCCTCAAATTTGTCTTCCGTTCCGTGAATGAAGGTGTCGACCACGGCAATCTTGCCGTCGTTACGGCGAATGGCAATGGCGATCTTTTCCTTCGCGCCGACCAGATACTCTTCCTGCCAGCGATAAAGGGGCAGAAAGCTCCGGTCAAGTGCGGGCTTGTTTTTCAGTTCAACCTGAATTCCGTAGCGTTGCATTATTGATACCTCTCTCCTGCGATGAAGACATCGCAAATGTTTTTGTTTTCGTCAATCAAAAGAAGGTCTGCGTCAAAGCCCTCGCGGATCTCGCCCTTGTTCAGGCCGAGAAGCTTTGCGGGAGTGCGGGTCGCCATCGTGACGGCTTCGTCGAAGGGGATTCCCATTTCGGCGGCGCGGCAGACGCACTGCCATTGCGTGGAGGCGGCACCGGCGAGTGTGTCCGTTCCGTTTAAATAGGCGGCACCGCCGCGAACGACCACGTCAAGTCCGCCCGAATCGCAAACCGTTCCCTCGGCAAAGCCGGCAGGGCGGATGGAATCGCTGATGATGGTCAGACGGTCCGTTCCGAACAGCTTCCAAGCAGCCAGCACGCTGGCGCGGTGAATATGAACGCCGTCCGTGATGAGCTGTGCCCAGATATGCTTTTCAGCACCGGCTCCGATCGGGCCGGGCTTGCGGTGATGGAGAGGCTGCATACAGTTAAAGGTGTGTGTCAGACAGCTTGCGCCGGCTTCGATGGCGGACAGAGCCGTATCGTAATCCGTATCGGTGTGACCGAACGAAACGATGACGCCCTCTGCGGTTACGCGGCGGATAAAGTCCATCGATCCGTCAAGCTCGGGTGCAAGAGAGATCATCTTGACGTTGCCGAAGCGGCAAAATTCCTCGTAATCGGGGGCTTTGATGTAAAGCTCGTTCTGTGCTCCCTTGTATTTGGTGGCAATGTAAGGCCCTTCCATGTGAAAGCCGTGGATATAGGTGCCGGGGAAGTCGGTCTTTTTGTTCGTCACCTCAATCAGGGTCTCGGTGTCCATGGTCATTGTGGTGGGAAGCCAGGTGGTCGTTCCGTTTTTGGCGAAGAAATCGCACATCGGCTCGAAATCGCCGTCGAGCGTATCCATACCGATACAGCCGTGTGCGTGCGTTTCGATCAGACCGGGGATGACCTTTTTTCCTTCGGCGTCGAAGCCGGAAAGTCCGCTTTCGGTATTGACCGATACGATTTTTCCGTCCTCGATCTCAATGTTTACGATGCGATCGTAAAGCTTTGCGTTTGTAATTACGGTTTTTGACATCAGTTCAAACCTCGCATATATTAGTTTTTTTGCGCTAAAACTATTATATCACAAATGTTTCCGAATGGGAAGTTCCCGACAGGGATATTGTAATTCATTTTTTTGCATTTTTCAGTAAAAAAACTATTGCATTTTTTTGTCGAATGTATTATCCTATCATCGGGAGGGATCGTATGGGCTACAAAAAAACGGTGCTGAAAAAGCAAATCAGCGTGGACGACGTTGTGTCCGTCCATTACTTCGAATACACCGTCGATTTTTCGTTTTCGGGTGAATTGCACGATTTTTGGGAATTGATCTATGCCGACAGGAACGAGCTTGTCATTACGGCGGATACCAAAGAGCTCGTCGTTCCTCAGGGATGTATGTTTCTCCATAAACCCATGGAGTTTCACAACGTCCGCGGCAACGGTATCAAAGCGCCCAATTCCGTCATCATTGCCTTTTCTTCCAAAGCTTCGGAGCTGTATGAAATCTCGGGGCAGGTGCTTGGCTGTACCGATGCGGAAAAATTCTTGCTGGCGGGCATCATCGAAGAAGCGAAAAATGCCTTTTCCACGCCCCTCGGCGATCCTTATACCGAGGAGCTTTTGAGAAGAGAAAACAGCCTTTTCGGCTGTGAGCAGCTCATTTTGTCGCGCATTGAAGCCTTTTTGATCTCCACGATTCGCCATCATCGCGAAAATGGCGCGGTGGTCACGCACGAGCAGGAAAACGCCCGTCGCAAAAAGGATGAGGTTCGTCTGCGTCAGATTTGTGATTATCTGATGCAAAACGTCGAAAAGAATCTGACCAGCACCGATATTCAAAAGAAGTTCTTTATCAGCGAATCCTCTCTCCAAAAGCTGTTTCAGCACAAGGTCGGCTGCGGTGCAATGCAGCATTTTCAAAGAATCAAGATTGATCGCGCCAAAGAAATGATCCGCGAAAAAAAGTACAATTTCTCCGAAATTTCCGAGCGGCTTTCCTTCTCTTCCATTCATTATTTTTCCCGCCGCTTCAAGGCGATCACGGGAATGACCCCCTCGGAATACGCCTCCTCGGTGAAATCCTACGCGCAGACCGAGTGAAAAAGACACAAGATATAAAAAAGAAGAGCTCACGTAAGCTCTTCTTTTTTTGTCAGTCGAAAAGGGGAGTGGAGAAATAGCGCTCGGCCGTATCCGGAAGAACGGTGACGACGCGTTTTCCTTCGCCGAGCTCTCTGGCCAGCCGAATGGCCGCGGCGACGTTCGTTCCACTGCTGATGCCGCACATAATGCCCTCGCGGCTTGCCAGTTCCTTTGAGATGCGCAGCGCCTCGTCGTCTGCGATAATGCAAACACCGTCGAAGATCTCCTGATTAAGAATGGCGGGAATGACGCCGTCTCCGATGCCCATCTGAATATGCGTTCCGATCGAGCCGCCGGAAAGAATGGCGGCGTTTTCGGGCTCTACCGCCCAGATCTTCATATCGGGGTTGTGCGCCTTGAGTACCTCGCCGATCCCCGTGATCGTGCCTCCCGTGCCGATGCCGGAGCAAAAGCCGTCGATCGGGCCGTTGACCTGCGCGAGAATTTCTGCGGCGGTCTGATTCCGCTGGATCTCGGGATTTGCGGGGTTTTCAAATTGCTGGGGAACGAAGACGCGGGGATCTTCCCGTTTCATCTTCATTGCCAGCGCCACGCACTCTTCGATGCAAAGACCGATATTGCCTGCATCGTGTACCAGAATCACCTCGGCGCCGTAATGCTCCACGAGCTTTCTTCTTTCGATGCTGACCGAATCGGGCATAATGATCTTGACCTTGTATCCGCGTACCGCTCCGACGAGGGCAAGACCGATCCCTTGGTTGCCGCTGGTCGGCTCGACAATGACGGTATCGGGCCCGACAAGTCCTTTTTGCTCGGCATCGAGGATCATATTAAAGGCGGTTCTCGTTTTGATCGAGCCGCCGACGTTGAGACCTTCAAATTTGACCAATATCTCCGCACAATTCGGCTCGGAGAGATGGCGCAAACGGATGATGGGAGTGTTTCCCATGGCATCCAAAATGGAGTTACAAATCATAAAAAAGCCTTTCTTTTCGGTTCATACCCAATCAATATAACACAAAACAAAAGAGAATGCAAGGGAGGGCGAAGGAATTTCGTTTGAAAAAGTTTTTCAAACCCTTTGACAAACGCCTCTCGCGCGTGTATAATATAATCAATCCTTGCTACTGGCGGGACATAGAGTATACTATGAGGGAACAAGGAGGTTTGGCCGACCGTCTGGGCATCGTGAGATGCCCGTTTTTTGTTTTTAGGAGGTAAAGATGACTGACGCTTGGAATGGATTTGTCGGCGGGAGCTGGCAGAGTGAAATTAACGTTCGCGATTTTATTTTAAATAACGTCACGCCTTACGGGGGGGACTCGTCCTTTTTGGCTGGCCCGACCGCCCGTACCGTATCCGTCCGCACGGAGGTGGAGCGCCTGCTTCGGCTGGAAATGGAGCGCGGCGGTGTTTTGGACGTGGACACCGAGAGGGTTTCTTCGCTTCTCACCTTCGAGCCCGGCTACATCAAAAAGGGCGAGGATCTGATCCTCGGTCTGCAAACCGACGCGCCCTTAAAGCGCGCGGTCAATCCCTTTGCGGGGTATCGCAACGCCGTTCAGGCTTGTGAAGCCTACGGCTACACGATCGGACAGAACATCGAAAACGAATTTAAGTACCGTACCACCCACAACACGGGCGTATTCCGCGTTTATACCGAAACGATGCGAAAGGCTCGCCACGCGGGCATTCTCACCGGCCTTCCCGACGCCTACGGCAGAGGAAGAATCATCGGTGACTACCGTCGCATTGCCCTTTACGGAATGAAGTATCTGATCGAAGAAAGAAAACGCGATCAGGAACGCATCGGTCAGCGCACGATGGATGCCGACACCAT
>JAZRZQ010000100.1:0-3274 GCA_045601445.1 Eubacteriales bacterium
CGAGTCTATGGTGGATGCCATTACCGAAGCCGGCATCAAGAAGGTTTATGTCAGAAGCGTACTGAACTGTAAGTGCCGTCACGGCGTTTGCGCTCATTGCTACGGTGCCGATCTTGCCAACGGCAAGAAGGTCAACATCGGTGAGGCTGTTGGTATCATCGCCGCTCAGTCCATCGGTGAGCCCGGTACTCAGCTGACGATGAGAACCTTCCATACCGGTGGTATCGCCGGTGGCGATATTACGCAGGGTCTGCCCCGCGTCGAAGAGCTCTTCGAGGCACGCAGCCCCAAGAAGCCTTCCATTCTTGCTGATTTCGACGGTGTGGTCAAGATTGACGATACCAAGAAGAATCGCCACGTGATCGTTCAGGATCCCGACGGCAAGAACGAAAAGAGCTATTTGATCCCGTACGGACTTCGCATCATCGTCGAAGACGGCCAGTCTGTCCTTCGCGGTCAGGCGCTGACCGAGGGTCTTCGCAAGCCCACCGATATCATCCGCATCGACGGCACGGGCGCGGCTTACGAATACATCGTCAAGGAGATCCAGAAGGTTTACCGCTTGCAGGCCGTTGAAATCAACGACAAGCACGTGGAGGTCATTGCCCGTCAGATGACCAGAAAGGTTCGCGTGGAGAATCCCGGCTCGACCAAGCTCCTGCCCGGTTCTATGATCGAGGTCAACGAGCTTGAGGATGCCAACGAAGAGGTTCGCGCTCGCATTGCGCAGGGAGAAGCTCTCACCGAAGCAACGGCATCGCCCATGCTTCTCGGTATCACCAAGGCCGCCCTTTCGACCGAATCCTTCTTGTCCGCCGCTTCCTTCCAGGAAACCACCAAGGTTCTGACCGAGGCCGCCATCAAGGGCAAGGTCGACCCGTTGCTTGGCCTGAAGGAGAACGTCATCATCGGTAAGCTCATTCCTGCCGGTACCGGTATGGAGAAATATCGCGGTGTTCAGATCCGTGATACCGAGGAAGTTGGCGACGAGAGCATTTTCGGCTAAAATTTCTTTGGGAATTTTTGCTCATTTTAACCAAAGGTTTTCACTCGGAATTGTGCAAAATGCAGAAATGCATTTTGCACGTCCCGATGAGGTTGCATTTTTTAAAAAAATGTGATACGATGAAACGAATATTGAAAAAGGAGGTGCAATATGCCAACATTCAACCAATTGGTAAGATTTGGTCGTGACAAGGTGACCTACAAGTCCAAGGCTCCCGCTCTGCAGGTCGGTATGAACTCTTTGAAGAAAGAGACCGTTGCCGTTTCCTGCCCCCAGAAGCGCGGTGTCTGCACGAAGGTTTCCACCAAGACTCCGAAGAAGCCGAACTCGGCACTTCGTAAAATCGCGAGAGTCCGTCTGACCAATGGCAACGAGGTTACCGCGTACATTCCCGGTATCGGTCATAACCTGCAGGAACACTCTGTCGTTATGATCCGCGGCGGAAGAGTCAAAGACCTTCCCGGTGTTCGTTACCACATCATCCGCGGCACGCTGGATACTCAGGGTGTGAACGGAAGAAACCAAGGTCGTTCCAAGTATGGAGCGAAGAGAGCAAAGGCTTCGAAGTAAAAAGCTCTCAGGGTGCTGTGCATTTTGCATTGGAATTTATTTTCTGATCGAAGTCACGCACTCACCGGCAGGCAGTCCTGTCGGAGTACCGAAGATATCATGAATCATAATGAAGGAGGGAAGTTCTAGTGCCACGCAGAGGTCAGATTTCCAAAAGAGATGTTCTGCCGGATCCGATCTACGGTTCCAAGTTGGTGACCAAGTTGGTCAACAACATTATGCAGGACGGTAAGAAAGGCGTTGCTCAGAAAATCGTTTACGATGCATTTGAAATCGTAAAAGAAAAGACCGGCAACGATCCTCTTGAAACATTCCAGAAGGCTCTCGAGAACATCATGCCCGCTCTTGAAATCAAAGCAAGAAGAGTCGGCGGTGCGACCTATCAGGTCCCGATTGATGTTCGGCCCGACAGAAAGCAGACCTTAGGTCTTCGCTGGCTCATCAATTATTCCAGAGCCCGCAGCGAAAAGAATATGTGCGAGAGACTTGCGAACGAGATCATCGACGCTACCAACAACGTCGGCGGTGCCGTGAAGAAGAGAGAAGACACGCACAAAAAGGCAGAAGCAAACAAGGCTTTTGCTCATTACAGATATTAAGATATTTCTTCCCGTCGGCGCGCCCGTGCCGATTTTGCGGAAGAATCGTTTGAAGAAACGGAGCTTACAATGCCGAGAGAATATCCGCTTGAAAGAACCAGAAACATCGGTATCATGGCTCACATCGACGCCGGCAAGACGACCACGACCGAGCGTATCCTGTACTACACGGGTAAGACGCACAAGCTTGGCGAAACGCACGACGGCGCCGCGACCATGGACTGGATGGAGCAGGAGCAGGAGAGAGGTATTACCATTACTTCTGCCGCTACCACCTGTTTCTGGAGAAACAACAGAATTAACATCATCGACACCCCCGGCCACGTTGACTTTACCGTTGAGGTTGAGCGCTCCCTGATGGTGCTTGACGGTGCAGTCGCCGTCTTCTGTGCCAAGGGTGGTGTCGAGCCCCAGTCTGAAACCGTATGGCGTCAGGCTACCAAGTATAACGTACCCCGTCTTGCTTACGTTAACAAAATGGATATCGGTGGCGCAAATTTCTACAGAGTTGTGTCCCAGATCCACGAGAGACTGAAGGCAAATGCAGTACCGATCCAGCTTCCCATCGGAGCTGAGGACGAGTTCCGCGGTTTGGTTGACCTTGTTAAGATGAAGGCCTATATCTACACCAACAACGACGGTACCGACATTCTGGAGGAAGAGATTCCCGCAGATCTTGCCGACAAGGCTGAGGAGTACAGAACCCAGCTTCTGGAAGCCATCGCTGAAAGCGATGACGCACTCTTTGAGAAGTATCTCGAGGGTGAGGAGCTGACTGAGGAAGAGATCCATAAGGCGATCCGTACGACCACCATCGCAGGCAATATGATCCCCGTGCTTTGCGGTACCTCTTACCGTAACAAGGGTGTTCAGAAGCTGCTGGACGCAGTCGTTGATTATCTTCCTTCTCCTTTGGACGTACCCGCTATTACGGGTACCCTTCCCGGAAGCGAAGAGGAACAAGAGCGTCCCTCCAGCGAGGATGCGCCCTTTGCAGCACTTGCATTCAAGATCGCAACCGACCCCTTTGTAGGTCGTCTTTGCTTCGTTCGTGTTTATTCCGGCTCCGTTGCAACCGGTTCTACCGTTTACAACGCTG
>JAZRZQ010000101.1:0-5245 GCA_045601445.1 Eubacteriales bacterium
AGCTCGTTTTCGGGCTCGGCGGCGCTTTTCTCCGACAGCGCATCGTAAAGCCTTTGCTCAAGCTGGGCGGCGGCGGCCTTGGTGAAGGTCACGACCGCCAGACGAGACGCGCGCACGCTCCCCTCGGCAAGAAGACGAACGATCCTCTCGGTCAGAACGGCCGTTTTTCCGCTGCCCGCGGCGGCCGAAACGATCAGGTCACACCCGCGCGCCTCAATGGCCTTTTTTTGCGAGGGTGTCCATTCGATCTTACTCATTCGTATCCTCCTTTCCAAAGACCTCGTCCCGCTCGGCGTGCGTGCGGTACGGGCGGCAAGCACCCGCGGGCCTCTTGCAGATCGCCTTATAGTCGCAATAAACGCAAGGCGAATGCTCTTCTTTTTCATACAGCGGCATCGCCTCGATCTCGCCGCCTCGGATCGCCTCGACCCGATCGGAGACCAGCTTCTCCACGCGCTTTTTCAAGCGGCCCATTTCCGCCAGCGTGACCAGATGATCCTTCTTGGCGCGGCCGCTTTTCCATTTCACGGGCAGATACGCACCCTTGCCCTCGGCGTCCTGCACCGAAAGAAGCGCCTCGTCGTTGAGCGTAAGTCCCTGACGGCCGAGGGATTCGAACGGCGCTTTTTTCGCCTCGGAAAGCGAGGCGGGAGAATCCACGCTTCGGCTCTCCTCCATCCCCGTTAAATAGATCACGCCCGCAGGCAAGGGGGCGATGTGCTCGGTCCCGTAGGTAAAGCCGTTTTCCCACAGGGCGAACAGATACAGAATCATCTGCAGCTCCAGCCCGTTGGCAACGTCGTCGAGGGAAAAGGCCTTCGAGCCCGTTTTGTAGTCCACCACGCGCACGTACGACTCTCCTTTTTTGTTTTGATAGAGGTCAACGCGGTCGATCTTTCCCTGCAAAACGATCTCGCCGCCGCTCGGGAGCGGAATGCGGTAGCCCTTGCCGTCCAGCTCCGACAGCTCCTTTTCAAAGAAGATCGGCTCAAAGCCCGAGACGGAAAATTCCTCCCGCAGATTTTTCAGGATCAGAAGCGTGGAGCTTTCGATCCTGCGATACAGCGCACGGGAGCGAGCGTCGTCCTCGGCGCTGATCTCCCCTTTCAAAAATTCGCGGCAGGCAAGGCGGTTGCGAGCGGACAGGGCATCGTCGCTCTGCGCCGAGAGCGCCTCCCCGTCGCGTTGCAGACCGATCAGCACCTTTTCGAGCACCGCGTGGACGAAATTGCCCACGATGTTCGCGCCCAACTGCGCGCGGGCGCTTCTCTTGGCCTTCAGATGATAGTTGGCAAAATAAGAATAGGGACATTTCGCGTACTGCTCCAGACGCGAATAGGTCATATTCACTTCCTTCTGCGAGCAAAGCACACCCGAAGGGATGCGATGCGGCGCACTCGCAAAGATCAGTCCCTCAGCCCCGTTCATCGAGCGGGTGGCACGGCCCGCATCCTCCTCGATCCATTCGCGGATTTTCGGCAGCTCTCGGGCGCGGTTCAGATGCCGCATCCAATAGGAAAAGAGGGCGTTTTCATCCGAGGGGATGGCTTTTTCGGGCACGAACGCCTTCGGCTTCCAATCGGAAAACAGCGCCAGCGTGCGCTTGACGAAAAGGCTCGGCGCCCGATCCTCACCCTCCTGATACGACAAAAACAGTTTTTCCTCGGCCGCGCAGACGGCGTGATAGAAATAGAAAAATTCTTCGTTCTGTGCCCGATCCCCGCAGGAGAGGGCATAGCCGTAGCTCTCCGAGAGCAGCGATCGCTCCGAGGGCGACAAGAGGCCCGATTTGGCTTCGGCGGCGGGAAAGACCCCCGCGTTCATTCCGAAAAGGAACACGGCGCGTGCCCCCTTCGGGCGGGAAAAGGCGGCCGTGCCGATCTGCACGCGATCCTGCGCGGGCGGCACCTGACCGGGGAGCGGCCCGGAGAGCGAGAGCGAGACAAGCGAAAGAAAATGCGACGCGTCGCACTCCCTCTCTCCGACGGCTCTCACGAGCGCGGACAGCCGCTCCAGCACACAGTTCCAGGCACGCACCCTCGCCGCGGCACGGTCAAAGCGAGCCGCAGCACGATCGGCTTGGCAGGCCTTGGTCATTTCTCTCTGCGTGCCGATGGCGTTCAAATGCGCGACGATCGCCGTGACCTTCTCCTGCACCGTGCCGACGGAAAGCCCCATCGACAGCCGCACGAGCGGCGAAAGCACCGTTTTTCGGGCAAGGTTGATCTGCGCCAGCTCCGCACGCGAATCGTCGCAAAAGCTGTCGTACCCGTCGGGGTTCATGGTAAAGGGGCGATCCGAGCGGATCGCACGGGGGGTGATGCCCCAGGTAGCAACGTATTTTTCAAGCAGATACCGCTCGGTTGGATCGCAGGTGAATTCACCGACGGAAAGATACTGCCTCAGATCGCTCTCATCCCCCTCTCCGAGGGCGATGGCGGCCGACAGCAGTACCGTTTGAGCAAAGCTGTTTTGCTTCAGATCGAGCCTGCTCTCGCAATACGAGGGGATGCCCGCCGCCTCCAGCGTCAGGGACAAAAGCTCGTCCCATTCGCCCGAGCGCGACAGAATGCAGATCTCGCCCCAACGAACGCCCTCCTTTGCCAAGCGACGGATCTCGTGCGCGACGGCAAGCGCCTCCTGCGAGGCGCAGGCGGCGGAAAGGATCTCGATCCCCTCGGGCGCTTCGCTCTTCGGTCGGACGGCGCGGGCGCAGTTCTCACGCAAAAACGCAAGATCGCCCTGACGGATCGGCTCGTCGAGGCTCTCGTCCTCGACGCGGATACCGATCTCCCTTGCCATCCGAAGCACCGAGACCGCGCAGGCGTAGCCCTTTTCAAACAGACTCTCTCTTCTCTTGCGGCAGACAAAGCTCATCCAGATCTCGTCTGCCTGCGAAAGAATGCGGCGAAGCACCAGACTTTGCGGCGCGGTCAGATCCCAAAAGCCGTCCAGCAGAACGACGCTTCCCGCAAAAAAGCGCTCCCGATCCAGCACCTCGCAAAGCTGCTCGGCGGCGTCGGCACAGTCGGGGTAGCGGCGAGAGAGGCTATCGCGCCAGGCCGTGACGAGCATCGCGCTCTGCGCGAGCTTTTCGCTCAGGGCGGGGCGGTCATCGGTCTTTCGGCTGATCTCGGAAAGCGCCTTTCCGTCCAGACCGACCAGGCGAAGCTCCTCAAGATCGCGGTACAGACGCTCGATCGCATCGGCATCCGTTCGCGAGAGGATCGCGGAAAGGGTATCGCGGTTTTCCAGCACCGTTTCGGCAAGCAGGATCTTCTTTTCCATCTCGGAGAGGCTTCTTTTGGTGATCGAGCCGCAGGCGCGCAGGACGGTGTCGGGCAGACGGGAAAAATTCGTGACCTCTGCGGCGGCGGCAAGGCGGTTGCCGCAAAGGGAGATCAGGGCATATTCGTACTGCGCCGTGGCCTGCTCGGGCACGATGAGAAAGACCCTCTTGTTTTGCTCGAGGGCTTTTTTGGCTTCTTCCAGGATTCGCTGTTGTTTTCCGCAGCCGATCGGCGCGATGATGCGATGGAGCATATTCTTCTCTCCCGTCCTTCTTCTTTCCCCTATTCTATCACAGGGCGCTGTTTTTGGCAATTCCAAATTCGACGAAAAAGGAGCGCGACCTCTCGCGCTCCCGACCTTTGCCGTCAGGCTTTTTTCATTTCATTCAGCATTTTCGCCAGCTCCAACGCGACGATCTCGCCCGTGCCGGGCACGTAATGGCATTGCAGAGCCTCGTAGCCGCCGTTTTGGAAGCCTGCGGCGGATGGCAGATAGTTCTGCGTACCGAGGGAGTAGCCGTTGAAAAAGGTCATCTCGTAGGGCGATGCCTCGCGGAAGGCCTTGCCGCAGGTATCAAACAGCTCGACGGGGGCGAAGCCCTGCGCGAATTCGCCGCAGGACATCACGGCAAGCGGCATCTCATCCGTTTTTCCGAGCTTGGCGCGGCGAATGATGGCGGCGGATTCATATCGCGAGGCGATGCCGTTTTCGCGCAATTTGGCAAGGCGCTCCTCCTCGTTCTCGATTTTCGAGATCTCCGCGGCGATCGGGGCGAGGTGGCTCTTGGCGTGGTTGACGTGGCAGGTGAGAGTGCCGCGGGTAAAGCGCAGATCGCCCAAGGAAAGTGCCTTGGCGTTGTCCAGCGCTTTCTTTACACATCGGCCGATGTATTTTCCGATCTCCCAATACGTTTCAAGCCACCCTTCCTTTTCCGCGGGGATGCGGGTGAAGGTGTTGACGTTACCGCAGGCGCCTTGGAAATACGCGCACAAAAGATCGCCCTCCGCTTCGACGGTCTGTCTTAAAAATCCGACGAAATCGGCGCTGATGCGGTTGTGGTGGCGGGCGAGTGCGTGGGCGGCGTGGGTTTGGAAGTTGACCAGAACGACGTCCTTTTTGCCCTGACGCACGAAGCGCACGGCGCGCAGGACGGGGTCGGCTTCGCTTTCGTGGCGGACGATGGGAGAGTCGCTCGGCCCTGCGGCGATGCTGTAAAACTCGCCGTTTTCACGGAAATACCGCCGCACGAACGCGACCTTCTCGGTGACGGCTTCTCCCGCCGCGGCCGATTCCAATTCGGTAAGATCCGCAAGCGCGTCCTTGGCGGCGCGGCACAGCGCGGGGATGCCGATGCGCACGGCCCAATCCTCGATGTCCGCCCGCACGGGGAGCATACTGATATCGGGGCCGGAGTGGTTGTGGGTACTGCAAAAGACAATGTCCTCTTCCCGAACGCCCGTCTCGGAGCTGATGGCTTTGCAAAAACGGTCGCGCGCGCCGTTGAACACGCCTCTGACGTCCAGCGTATATTGCAAAAGCACGCGCTCGTCCTGCTGCCAGGCGATGCAGGTGGCAAACAGCTCCTCCTCGATCGGGTCTGTTCCCACAAGGCGGCTGTTGAGCGTGACCGGCCCGTCCGGCGTGATCGGTGCTCTGCCAAAGCCCATTTTCGTTCGATTCATTCTTTTTTCCCTCCCGTTTCTGTTCTCTCTTCAGCATACCAAACTCCCGCCCCAAAGTCAACTTACTTTCTTTTGAAAAAGAAAGTAAACAAAGAAAACTTTAAACTCGCATTTACTTTAAAATAAAATCTAACTTTCGTATCCCGAAAATCTACTTCCCAAAAAGCAAAGAAAACTTTAATCTCGGGTTTACTTTAAAATAAAATCTAACTTTCGTATCCCGAAAATATAAAAAGGATAGAGACAAAAAATCTCTATCCTATTTTTATATT
>JAZRZQ010000102.1:0-18002 GCA_045601445.1 Eubacteriales bacterium
GCCGCTGGGGCCGTAGCCTTCATAGTAAATGGATTCATAATTCTCAGAATCCGAGGATGCGGCCTTTTTGATGATACGGTCAATGTTATCGTTGGGCACGTTCAGGCTTTTTGCTTTGGAGATCAGATCGCGAAGCTTAGAGTTGGAATTGGGGTCTGCTCCGCCGGCCTTAACGGCCATTGCGATCTCTTTTCCGATTTTTGTGAACACCTTAGCTCTTTGAGCGTCGGTCTTTTCTTTCTTGTGCTTGATGTTATTCCATTTAGAATGTCCGGACATGGTTTGTTCCTCCGTATATCGTTAAATTTTTTCGGGTGTTCTCAACCCGATCAGATGCAAAGCCGTACCGAGCGTGTTCTTGGCCGCCTGACAAAGAGACAGGCGCAGCGCTTTTTGATCGGGCATTGCGTTTCGGATGGAACAAGCGTTGTAAAAGCGATTGAAGCTCTGACACAAATCAAGAGCAAAGCGGGTGATGATGGACGGCTCATACTCGTTCAGAGCACGAAGCACGCGGTCGGGAAACAGAGCGAGCGTAGAGATCAAATCCTTCTCTTCGGGACAAAGAGAGAGATTCACGGGCAGAGAAAACTCCTCGGCCTTCGAAAGAATGCTGCAGGCGCGAGCGTATGTATACTGCGCGTACGGGCCGGTATTTCCATCGAAGTTGAGTGCTTCGTCCCAATTAAAGTTGACGTCCTTGATGCGATTGGCGGAAAGGCTGTTGAAGATGATTGCGCCAACGCCGACGTCCTTGGCGATCTCGTCACGGTTCTCAAGATTCGGATTCTTTTGTTCAATGATCGCGCCGGCTTTTTCAATCGCTTCACGGAACAGATCATCCAGAAGGACAACGTTTCCCGTACGGGATGCGATTTTCTCTCCGTTGATACTGAAAGTACCGTAAGGGACGTGGACAAGCTGGTCTTCCCAATCGTAGCCCATCAAACCAACGACCTTGAACCATTGAGCAAAGTGAAGGCTCTGTCCTGCGCTGGTCACGTAAACGCATTTATCGAATGAGTACTCCTTCTTTCTCCAAAGGGCAGCCGCGATATCACGAGTGGGGTAAAGCGACGATCCGTCCCGTTTGAGGATCAAGCAGGGCGGCATATGATAGGCCTCAAGATCAACAAGGCTTGCACCGTCATCCAGCTTGAGAAGCTGTTTCTCCTGCAGCTCCTTAACGACTGCGGGCATTTTGTCGCTGTAAAAGGCTTCGCCGTTGAAGCTGTCAAAGGAAACGCCGAGAAGCTCGTAGGTCTTCATATATTCGCGAAGGCTGATCTCCTTGAAGATGCGCCACAGGCGAAGGTTTTCCTCATCGCCGCTTTCGAGCTTGTTAAACTCGGCGCGAGCCTGCTCGATCAGAGAGGGATCCAGCTCGGATTCCTTGCCGAATTTAACGTAAAGACGGTCAAGCTCCTGAATGCCAAGCGCTTGAATGTCCTCTTCATTTCCCCACTTTTTAAAGGAAACGACGAGTTTTCCGTACTGCGTTCCCCAATCACCGAGATAGTTGATCCCCACGGTGTGAAAGCCGCAGAAACGATGGATCAGTTTAATGGAGTTACCGATGATGGTAGTTCCCAAATGCCCGATGTGAAACCGCTTGGCAATATTCGGCGAGGAATAGTCGATAACCATCGTCTTTGAGTTACCGACGGTACTGCTGCCGTAATTCTCCCCTGCTTCCAGCATTGAGCGGAGCATAGAGATGCGGTAAGCATCCGAAACGAAGAAGTTCAGGTAGCCGCCCGCATTCTCGACACGATCAATTCCGAAAATACTTTCCTTGGAAATGGCCTCGGAAAGCTCACTTGCAATTACCATGGGGCTTTTGCGAAGGATTTTGGAAAGGCGGAAGCAAGCAAGGGCAATATCACCCATTTCGGGATTGGGCGGTGTATCAAAAAAATCGCAGAGAGCTTCTGCCGAAAGTTCGGGATGCTCAAGGATCTCGGAAATTTTTTTTGCAATGGATAATTTAAGTTGTGTCATGATGCTCCTTAAGAAATGGTGATTCTTGAATAAATATCTTCATCTGCGATGGAAACGTAGCTCTTGCCGCATTCGACTTTCAGTTCCGTTCCGTCAACATTGTAATAAGAAAACGTGCCGGTCTCGGAAGTTCTCTTCCAAACGATGGGAGTATACTCGCCGCCGTTCATATAATAGCCCTTACCTTCACCGACCAAACCGATCTGCAAATAGGTCGTACCTACCTGGTTGGGATAAATGCTTTGTTCGGTAAAGAGGATAAAGAGGTTGGTCGCGGAAACGTGAGCACCGTTTTGAACGTCGACGTGCTTGTTGCCGTACTGATTGTGATAATAAAGGCCGTCCTCGGCGTTGTAATTGAATTCGGAAACAGAATAATTGGAATGAGGAACCTTAACGTAAGTCGCACTCTTTCCGCTTCCGATTCCTTTAAAGGCGGGGTCAAAGGAAAAAGCGGTAAACTGCGGATCGTTGAGCGTCGTGCGATATTTCTTGGCAGCGACGGCGGCGGCAAAATTAGTGCCGCTGGTAAACATCGTGTGTTCCAGAGAAACCCCTGCATTCAAGCGATCCTGATCACGCCAGAAAACGGAAGTACCGTTGACGGAAAAGGGGCCGCGCTTAACGCCGTCAACGTCGTTGACACCAAGGCGCTGAATGGTCTCGTACGCTTTATCGGAGCCGCCTGCATGAAGGAAGAGTGCATCATAGGCAAGAGAAAGCTCCACCATATACGGACGGGCAGAACGCATACTGCCGAGATTGCCGGTATTGGCATAATCCTGAACGATGCCCGTCAGACGGAGAATGCCACCCTCAGCGAGAACCTCGTAGACAATGTCACAGTTGGAAATACCGCTTTGCGGAAGAGAAACCTTGATGTTGTTGAAAACAATTGCAGCAGGGCGCTTCCCTACCAAGGAAGGATCGCAAGCCAAGCCGGTCAAGGGATTCATATATTCCGGAAGTGTCGGAATGATCTCCTCGGTTGTTTGCTGTTGTGTTTGGGTCTGTTCGTTTTGCGTTACGGCAGGCTCTTTCGTTTCCGTCAAACCTGTCTGATTGTCCGGAGTCTGACAGGAGACCAAAGACAAAACGGTGGAGCAAACGAGAAGCAGTGCAAGAAGTGAAAGTTTGATTCGTTTCATAATACACCCGTTTCCGGAATCTTCCGCAGAAGACCCCCATTATTTTCTTCTTATTATTGTACCATTTATAGGAATAAAAATCAACTGTTTTTCAGCAAAATCAAAAGAAAAACAGAAGCAACGGCATAAGTCGTTGCTTCTGCTAAACGGTAATCCGAAATTACTTTTTGTTTTCTTCCTTCTTGGCGGCCTCTTCCTGCTCTTTTTTCTCAAGGTAAGCTACGTTCTTCTCGTCATAGCCCTTCACCTCTGCTTCGGTAAAGAGAGTGTAACCGTAGGGGCTAACGTCAAGTCCCTTGAGATCATCGGAAGCAAGATAGCTGTTTGCATAGAAAACAAGCGCCGTTGCGGGGCTTTCGTCAGCAAAAAGCTTTTCGATCTCAATGAGTTTCTCATTGCGCTCTTTACGAGTGGTCAAAGCAAGAAGTTCGTCCAAGAGCTTGGTATATGCCTCGGAGGTATAGCCCGTAACGTGAGGGGTAATACCGGAAGAATCGACATCAACGGAAACGACGCTTCCGCTGTATTCGGGTGCAAAGGGAGAAAGTGCAGCATAGGGGTTGGTAGAAAGAGCGAAATAGTCCAGACCGATGACGTCGAAATCGCTTTCATAGAGAGCCTCTTCGTAGTCTTCGAGATCCACAGCCTTCAAGGAGACCTTGAAGCCGAGGGATTCCCAAACGCCCTTTGCATACTGTGCAACAGCCTCCTCGTGAGGACGGTCCTCGCGATAGGTGATGGAAAAGCTGCCGGAAGAAACACCCGCCTCGGACAAAAGCGCTTTTGCGGCGGTAACATCAGCGGCGGTATTATAAACCTTTCCCGCCTCATCGCGGAAGTTTTTCTTCATAGCGGAGCCGCTGGCAACGGGAGAAACGAAGCCTTCAGCGGCCTGCGTGCCCATACCGATCAGATTGGCAATTTCAGTGCGATCAAGAGCTACGCTGAGAGCCTTACGAACCTTGGCGTTGGAAAGCACCTTATTTTCACAATCAAAGTAGTAGGTGTAAGACGAAAGCGTCATCGAAGACTCAATGTCTTTTTCGTTGGCAGCATAGGTCTCCTTGGTGAAATCGCCAACGTAGTAAATCTCACCGTTCTTTAGCTGATCGATCGCCTCTTCCTTGGTTTTAGAGTAGTCGGTAATCAGCTGATAGGGCTTAACGTAAACGTTATAGCCCTTCTTCGGCTCAGAGGAAAGGCGGTAGTACTTCGAAAAGTCGAGACGGTACTCACCGGCAGGATCCATTGCCTTAACGGAGAATCGACCGTTGGTTGCAATGTCGTTGATGTTGGTAGCCCAAATGTCTTCTTTCTTAACGATGGCATCATCGCGCAGAGGTACCAGCGAGGGGCTGGAAATCGCCTCAAGGAACAGTTCGGGCTCGATGGGATGCTCAAGCTCGATCTCGATGGTATTGGTATCCACAGCGGCCACGCCGAGGTCGTCAATGCTCATAAGACCTGCCTTAACTGCCTTAGCATTCTTAATGTCGTAAAGCAAAGAGGCAGCGGGGCTGGCTACTTCGGGGGAAAGAACGCGCTTCCAAGCATAGATCACGTGGTCAGCGGTAAAGGAGCGGCCATCATTCCAGCGAGAGGAGACCAGATCGATGCTGATATAATACTCACCGCGCTGATCGTCATACTTGGTGGTCCAGTTGCTGGCAACAAGCAGTTTGATTTCGCGGGAAGAATCAATCTCGGTCAGGCCCGCATAAGCGAGACCGGCAACCTTAACAAAATCCTTGTCATAGATCATTCTGGTAGGATCCAGATTCGTTTGAGGAGCGGAAAGATACATCGGAATAATGGAACCCAAATCCTCCATATCCACTGCGCAGGAGCACAGGGACGTCAAGAGCATGACTGCCAGAAGCAATAATGCAACTACCTTTTTCATTGAATAACCTCCTAATTCGGCACACAATAGTACCAATATACTACCAATGATTATAGCACGAAGAGAACAAATAATCAAGAAGAAATCGCAAGAAACGCAATTTCTTATTTTTGCACAATTTATGTTTTTTCGTGTTGTGCTATTTTAACAAAAAAGTTAGGAAAAATCAACGATTTTCCCTCCCAGCGGTTCGAAAACCGGATAGATCTCCAGCGTTGGATCAAAGTGCTCCAACTCCTCGGCAAACAGTTCTGCGCAGAACCGTTCGGATGCATGATGGGTACAATCAATAACGCTCATCCCCTGCTCAACGGCATCCAGAACTGCGTGGTACGGAAGGTCACCGCCGATGAAGACATCGGCATCCTGCTTGATCGCAGGCACAATCAGATCCTTTCCGGAGCCACAGCACCAGCAGACGCGCTGAACGTCAAGCTCAGCGGAATACAGACGAACGGGAGCGCACAGCACACGAGACACCGTTTGAGCAAGACGCTCGGGCGAGGTTCGCTCGGGCAAATCGCCGAGCGCTCCGATAAAAGGCTCATCTTCAAGAAGAGAGCATCCCTCATCCGCTTCGACGCCCATCATTCTGCCAAAGGCGACGTTGAGCCCTTGCGGAGCCGCGTCAAAGCGGGTGTGCATCGAATACAGCGAGATGCCGTTGGAGAGAAGAAGCAAAATCTTTTGTCCGACGATGGTGTCCTCATTGATTTGATAAATCGGGGAAAAGATCAGCGGATGGTGGCTGATGATAAGCTGTGCGCCGAGCTGAATTGCCTTTTCGATCACGGAAAAGGTGACGTCAAGACAGGTGACAACTTTGCTGATAAAAACGTCGCGATCGGGGCAAACCAAAAGACCGTCGTGGTCCCAAGCGCAGGAGCGCGAGGTGGGATAGCGGCTTTGGAAATAAACTTCCATTTCACTAATCTTCATCGTTTTCCTCCAAAATCAATCGGATCTGCTGTTTTCGCTCAAAAAGATCGGAAACGTCCACGCCCGCCCGTTTTCTGCCAACGATCATCCTTTCAAGCTGTGATTGCAGTCTTTTCAGATACAGGATGACCGCTCGAGAGTCGGCGCGCGGCAGATGCTCCCCGAGAAACCAAAAGGAATCCTCGCGAAAACGCGGTATAGCGTCGTATCGGGCAATGAAGATGATAAATTCCCTGCCGTTTTCCGACACAACCGTTTCATTTTCGACAAAAAAGCCGTTTTCATACAAATAACGGCGAAGAAGCGTTTCTTTCGTCATCGGCTGAAGGACAAATAACGTACCGACGGGAATCGACGCGCGATCGCGCTGTAAAATCCCCGCGATGGTCTCTGCCCCCATTCCCGCGATCACCACGGAAAAATCAGGTCGGAGAGCAATTCCGTTTAAGCCGTCCGACAAAAGAAACGTACATAAATCACAGTAGCCGGCATCGGTAAGATTGTTACGGGCACGCTGTAGCGGTGCCTCGTTCAAATCGGTCACGATGCAATGCCGACAGTGCCCTTTTTCGAGTAAATATCGGCAAAGAGCGCCGTGATCCGATCCAATGTCGCAAACAACGCCCCCTCTCGGAAGAGCCGACGCGATCGCGCGCAGCCGTTCCGAAAGAGGTTTTGTTTTGCCGACCGCCTTATTTTGCGGCAAGGTAGGCATTGATCTTTTCTACCAGAGCATCTGCGTCGGTTCCGTGAACGGCGCAAGCCTGAGCGATCGACTCTCCGCGAGATGCGGGGCAGCCGAGGCAGTGCATTCCGATTTCAAAGAAGAACTGTGCAGTTCCCTGATCGGCGTCGAGAATATCGCCGATGATGCTTTCTTTGGTGACAGAAGTCATTTTCTTTCTCCTTTCCAGAATTTATGAATCACGTAATGCTACGGAATCATCTTTTCGAAGCGCTTTGATCCCCTCCAGGAGTCCGAACGGCAAAAAGGAGAAGATCAGAGCAAAAAACAGAGGCCAGAAGCGCAAGACCTCGATCGAAGCGTGCCAAAGCCAAATAAGGGGCGAGGCAGTGGTCAAAACAATGACCAGCACCGCAATCAAAAGCGTAATCAGCTCGCATTTGCCGAATTCCTTGAGGTGACCAAAGAAAGAGGAATCATATTTGACCGTCAAGGAATTGATCCACGAGGAGAATACGTAGGTAATCAGCGCCGCTACCGTGGCAAGATGCGCGCTTCCCGAGGCATAGAAGGCTACGCGGTGGGAGAGCATCATGGCAATCGCCTGCACCGTTCCCGCCAGAAGCGGCACGATAAGCATCGCACGAACCGAAGCCAGACGATCCTCTTTCAAAACGCCGATGCTGTCCTCAAGCCTTGGACTGGGAACGCGATGAAACACGTTAAAGCCCGACACAAGCGGAGCGCTCAACGATGCGATCACCATCGGTAACAGGGGGATCGGTGCCGTGCCGTTAACGGAAAAGGAAATGAGCACCGCAAAAGCAAGCGCAAACTGATTGAGCAGAACGTACTGCATCAAATGAACGACGTTCCGATAAAAGATCCTTGCCCAATTGATGCAAAACGGGATCAATTCGAATCGCTTTCGGTGAAAGAAAAGATCGGCGTTAAGACGCACGGCGTTCGTCTTTTCCTCCGCATCGACGATGGATACGTCAGACTCCATTTGAGGAAGCGTATCGTACAGGCCGCCCGTCAGCGTGAGGGTAATATTTCCGTTATCCTTATGGAATTTGATAATGTTTTGCTTTTCCTCAACGGGAAAGCCGGAAAATGCCTTATATTTTTCAATATCGGCAACAAAAACACCGCGATCCATCCGCTCGTAGGTCTGATGCGAAAGGGCGTACTGATAATCCTGCGGGCCGATGATGGAAACACTCTTGGATAAGGAAAGCACGGTCTCCGGATAATCGTCGGTGAGAAGATAGGTTGAAATACCCGATTTCTGGCAAAGGCTGACCGCGGTTGCCGCGGCAGCGCTGATCGGGGTGGAAAGGCCAAACAAGCCAAGATAGGTCATATCTCGACAGCACTTCCGCAAATCGCCCGTCGGAGGCGAAGAAAGCTCACACACCGCAACGGCGAAAACTCTCTCACAAAGACCCGCCAGATGACGAACGTCAACGCGAATGGCCGCGCGATCGCCCTCCGTCATCGGCAAAACCTCTCCCCTGCGCGTACGGTGAGAACAGCAGGTCAGCACCGAGGCGGGGTTCCCTCGAACGATTAAGCGGTACGAACCGTCCTTCATCACGAGTGCGGCGGAATATCCGAGACGCTCGTCAAGGTCAAACGACGTAATATGAAGATATTCTCGGTTCAAACGCGACTTTTGCAGGCCGATGCTCGCGGCCGCAGCCTCCAGCGCCTTCTCCGATTGCGTTTCTTCTTTTTTTCCGACAAAATACCCGCGAGAGCTTTGTGCCAAAAGAAGATTTTCCAAAAGCGGTCTTGCCGCCTCGGAAGAATCGGAAAATTCGTATCGCTCGTCACCGACGTAGAACGTTCCCGCAATCGGACTGGAATGAAACAAATAGTCCGCGGAATGAACGAATACGCTGTTGGCGTCGCACAGTCGGTCAATCGCACCGGGATTTCGCAGAATCACTCCCTCGGAGAAGAGCTTTTTCGTCATATAAGACAGGGAAAGATCACACAGATGTTCCATCGCATCGGGAAAGGCCGCAACGATAATCGCCGTAACGTAATGGAAGGCGTCGAACACCTCCTGCCCACGAAACACACCCCAGGCAAAAAGAACGAAGCACGAGAGAACCCAGATCAGATAGCTTTGTTTTTTCAGCTCCATCGCCGTGCGGTAGATCTCGGGAACCGTCGTGTTTTGGCGAGAGAGAGTGAAATTGTCGCGGTCAAAAATGTTATGCCCCGTATTACAGACGAAAACCTTGGCGTTTCCGTGAAGAATGACGCTTCCCGCAAAAAGAAGGCAGTCGAAATACGGAAGGCCGCTGTTCTCGTCATCGACTTCTTCGTGACTTCGCTTGAACACGGGAACGCGACGACCCGTCACACCCGCCTCAAGAATCTTCAGGGCGCGATGCTTCAGAATAATACCGTCACAAGGGATAACGTCCCCTTTTTCCAAAAGAAGAATATCCCCCGGAACCAGCTCACTCTTAGCAACCGAGCGAACACTGCCCGAGCGTCTGACGCGGTAACGGGTGCGAATATCTCGCTTCATCAATGCCTGCGTTCTTCTCTGATAGGCAAGCGAGCCGAACACGAAGGCCGAGTACAAAACGATCACGGTGATCGCCGAAACAAACGAAGACAGATCCCCGCTTTCCAAAAAATCAAACAGACTGATGAGAAGAAACAACACCATCATCACGTCACCAAAGATTTTTTTGATTAAATCGGGAACGGTGTTCTTTTTTTCGAACAGGACGTTTTCTCCGAATTCACGACGGTTTTGAAGCACCTGCTCGCCGGTCAAGCCGATCTCAAGATCCGTCCCGAGAACGGAGATCAGCTTTTCAAGCCGTATTTCAAGCAGGTTCATTCGCTTCTCCTCGGAGATGCAATACAAAAGCCTTGGTCGCGAACCGATAAGCGAACCGAAGAAATTTCGCCGCTTCGATCGGAAACGATATGGTCGGCAAGAAGATCCTCGATCTTCTCCTGCAGAACGCGAATCATATTGCGCGCGCCGAACTTTTCGCTGTAAGAGATCTCGGCAAGAAGCTTGGGTACTTCGGGATCGTATTCCAGAGTAATCCCCTTCTCTGCCAAGGAAGCCGCAAGCTCGCCAAGGCGCAATTTTGCAATTTCCTTCATATTCTCGGGAGTGAGCTTAGAAAAGGTGATGATCGTATCGACGCGGTTGATAAATTCGGGGCGAAGGAATCCCTCAAGCCCCTTCATCGTGCGCGAATCCTCGGCCTGATCCATACTGTGACCGAAGCCCGAAACGCCGGAACGGATCTGACTGCCGGCGTTGGTCGTCATCACGATCAGCGTGTTTTCAAAATTGATCTCTTTGCCGTGAGCGTCACGGATCTTGCCTTCGTCAAGCACCTGAAGAAGGATATTCAAAACGTCCGGATGGGCCTTTTCAATCTCGTCAAAGAGAATGACGGAATACGGCTTTCTGCGGATCTTTTCGGCCAGCTGCCCTGCATCGTCATAGCCGACGTAGCCGGGGGGCGAGCCGATGATACGGGATACGGAGTGCTTCTCCATATATTCGGACATATCCAAGCGGATCAAGGATTCCACGGAATCAAACATCGTCTCCGCAAGCACCTTGACAAGCTCCGTTTTGCCGACGCCCGTAGGGCCCGCAAAGATAAAGCTGGCAGGCTTCTTTTTCATTCGGATTCCCGCACGATGACGCTTGATGGCGCGGCAGATGGCATCGACCGCCTTCTCCTGCCCAATAATACGCGAATTGAGCGTATCGGCAAGATGGAGAATCTTGTCAAATTCATTCTCGGAGATGCTGGAGGCGGGAACGCCCGTCCAGGTTTCGATAACGCGGGCAATATCATCCACGCAAAGTGCGATCTCATCTCTTTTCTTGGACAGAACCGTAAACTCCTCACGCATACGCATCTCGGAAACCTTGATTTCGGCGAGACGGGCGTAGGTAGCATCGTCGGGATCGGTTTTTGCTTCTAATTCCTCACGCTGCAGACGAAGAGACTCAAGCTCGCGCGAGAGCGTTTCGATGCGATTGATGACCTCGCTGTCGATGGCTTTTTTTGCGCAGGCCTCATCGAGAATGTCAATGGCCTTGTCGGGCAGAAAACGGTCGGTGATATATCTCTCGGAGAGCGTAACCGCAGAACGAAGAACCCCGTCGGGCACCTTCAGACCGTGATAGGTCTCATAATACTTCTTGATGCCCTTGAGAATCTCAACGGTTTTTGCTACCGTCGGTTCATCCACGGTAACGGGTTGAAAACGGCGCTCCAGAGCTTGATCCTTTTCGATATATTTGCGGTATTCGGCCAAGGTCGTTGCACCGATGAGCTGAATTTCACCGCGCGAGAGGGCGGGCTTTAAAATGTTGGCACAGCTCATACCGCCTTCGGAATCCCCTGCTCCGACGATGGTATGGATCTCGTCGATGACGAGAATGACGTTTCCGAGCTTTTTGACCTCTTCCACCAAGGCCTTGACACGGCTCTCAAACTGACCGCGGAAATGCGTTCCCGCGACCAGCGCAGTCAGATCGAGCAAATAGACCTCTTTTTCGGCAAGACGGGCGGGAACCTTCTTTTCGACGATCCTCTGTGCCAGCAACTCGGCAATCGCCGTTTTGCCGACGCCGGGCTCACCGATCAGACAAGGATTGTTCTTTTGACGGCGGCAAAGGATCTGGATCACACGATCAATTTCGCTCTCTCTTCCGATCACACGGTCAAGCTCGCCGCGCGCGGCGCGTGCGGTCAGATGGATGCAGTATCCGTCGAGCATTTTGGTATTTCTCTTTTTCTTTTTATCCTTGGGAACACCTTCGCCTTGCGAAGCATCCTCCGAAGAGGGAACGGGATCGGAAGCCTCCTTCTCGGGCTCGGTCGGCAAAATCGGCATCGAACCGAACATCGACTGCAGATCGAGCGAGGGGGCGGCACCTTCGATGTCGTCCATGCCCTCCATCATTTGACCGACCTGCTGCTCGATGAGATCCATATCCTCATCCTTAATGCCCATCTTTTCGATATAATCGGAGAACGGCTTGATATTCATTTCCTTGGCACAGCGGATACAAAGGCCCTGCGAGGTCACCTTTTCACCGCGGATCTCGTTGATATAAACAACAGCGGGGCGTTTTTTGCAGCGGGAGCATAATTTCATACGAAAAACCTTACCTTCTTGCGTTACGAATCTTTACGTTTGTCCTTTTTATGTTGAATGATCTCTTTTTTTGTTTCTTCGATCTGCGTGGCATAGTTAAATACGTAAATGATAAAGGCCATCAGCATTACCAGAACAAGAACGATGCAAAGCAGATTGCAGATAAACAGATCGCCGTTTAATACCATCGGCGAGAAATGAACGATGCAGATCAGAAGATACCAAACGATTGTCGCCAATTTTCCGCACCAGACGGCAGACACGTAAACCTTGACCCGAGACATAATCAAATAAGCGCCCACGATCATCACAATCTCCTTAAAGATGATGATGACGGACAGGAGAATGAACGGGCCGGAGAATCGGACAGCCAGACAAATGGAAACCGCAACCTCGAGCAGTTTATCCGCAAACGGGTCAAGCAGCTTTCCAATATCGGTGATCCAATGATTGCGACGTGCCAGAAATCCGTCGACGGCATCGGAAATACCGGCAAGAACGAAAACGATGCCCGAGGAGATCAGCTCGGTCATACTGCCGCCGAGCGGGATCACGCCAAAAAACAGCAAAACGTAGAGCGGCACGAGCAAAATGCGAAATACGGAAATAATGTTGGGAATATTCTTTGCTTTGAAAATGGAGTTCATAGCGTTATTTTATCCTTTCGCAACCGAAAAAACAGACAAAAGATCAACTTTGGAAAAGAGCTTTAACAAAACGGTTTCTTCTACGTCAAAAGCTTGGAAAAAAGCGTTTTCGACACCCTGCAGCATCGGCTCGGACAAGGAGAGAATGCCCGAGAGGAGAAAGGCAATAAAGAGGCCGAACACGAGCCCGATAACAAGGCCGAGGGTTCGGTTCGAAAAATTGAGAACGGGCAGCTTCGAGATCAGATCAAGCGCACGGGAGAGAATGCGAAGCAAGATCAGCGACACGATGAAAAGTGCCGCAAATGCTACGGCCACGCCAACGGAATGCGCGATCGGCTCGGCAACGTAGCGACCGACAGCGTCGGCCGTCGCCTGCCCGGCCGTTTGACCGGATTCGGCAAGAAATCCCTTCAGAGCCTCCTCGGTCACTTGAAAACGGGACAGAACGGCCTTACAGGCCTCCGGCAGAGCAGAAAAATCAATCTCGGCAACGCTTTTTCCTGCGCCCTCGGAGAGTGCGGTCAAAACGTGCTTCTCGAAAAAGGGATAAAAGACGTTTTCCCCGAGAAAGGCACCGATGGGGCGGGAAAGAAGTGACGCCACGATAAACGCGACGATGCTACTGAAAAATGAGAAGATGGTTTTTACAAAGCCGTTTTTCCTTCCGATGAAGGCACAAAGCGCGATCACGGCAACGAGAATCAGATCGGCAAGTATGTTCATAAGAAAGCCTCCTAATTTAATATGCGAATGTTGGCGGACGTTTCGGAGCAAAGTACGACGGCGTCACGCGAAAGCACACCGAGATCGGAATAATCACCGGCAAGGGCAAACTCCCTCATCTCTTCGCCAAGCGACAAAAGATACAGATGCGTATGCGTTAACACGTAAACGTTTTCCCCGCGGATCTCAACGTCGCGAATGGGAACAGAAAAGTTTTTGGAATACAGTTCCTTTCCTTCTCGATCAAACACGCGCATCTTGACGTTAACACCGACACTCAATTCGGATTGCACGAGAACGGTCAGCTGTTCGCCGAACCGGATCTGTCGAAGGGCGTCGCCCGAAACGGCAACGCTGTTAATTCTCTCTCCGCCTTTTACAAAATCAAGCGTTTCATCCGTTAAACAGAGCGTTCCCGCCCGATCGGTGGAATGGGTCAGCGGCATCAGGTCGGTCGTGACGTAAGTGGAGATTTCTTCCTGCTTTCCAACCTTCATCTCAATCAAACGCGCGATCAGCTCTCCTGCTTCCACCTGAATGGTCGAAACGGTCAAAACACCGTGGTCCGAAAGCGACGCATCAACGGCAAACTGTGTTGCCGAGCGCCAATGATGAATCTCTTCAAAATCGTCGTTATAGACGTAGACGCTGGAATGGTAAGACTTTTCCGAGGTGACGACGCAAAAATCGCCGTCGTTATTGACCGAGACCGACTGAATCAGATAGTCGAAATCCTTTTCAAATAAAAGTGAGAAGGAGTTATAAACGCGAAGCTTGCTTGCGCCGAGATCGTAAAGCACCAGATATTTTTCCGACGGTACGGCCAAGGGCTGAGTCATATTAAAGGAGTCGGTCATAACGGGAGTTCCCCGTCGGTCGTAGAGCGTGATGCTTTTTTCATTGACCAGAACCAGATCCCCGCGGAACACGTAGAACTGATTGGCAGCGTCCGCATTATAGTGTATCACGGTTTCCTCGGAATAGCTCCCGACACCGGAAAAATCAAGATATTGAACCAAATAACGCAAATTCTCTACCGTAATGTCGTTTTCAAACAAGACAAGACCGCCCAAAAGAAAAAGGACAAGCAAACCCAAGACGAGCCATTTGTAGATTTTAAAGCGCTTTGCCTTCTGTTCCGAATGGCTGTCGGAGATTTTTTCGCTGCGATTCATCATGCTCCTTTCTATTTTCGTCCGAGCGAAAATAATCTAATCAATAAAAAACGTTTTCCAAGGATAGCCCCTGTGACGGTACGGTAATACCGGCAAGCGTGCGATCCTTTTTTTCAAGGATTTCGGGAATGGAATACTCAAGCTTTCCGAGGGATGCGTAGATGAGCGTTCCCACCATAATACGACCCATATTATATAGGAAACCGTTTCCGCAAACGCGAAATTCGATCACGTCACCCTCGCGCAAGACCGAAAAGGAATCAATCTGACGAACCGTATCCTCCATCGAGCTGCCGCTGGCCATAAAAGCGCGAAAATCGTGACGACCGACGAAATCCTGCGCCCTTTGATGCATCAGATCGGCGTTTAAATACACAGGGTAGAAATAGGAACGGCGCGCCTCGAACGGATCTCGGAGACGAGCGTTGTAAATGCGATAGCAATACTCCTTGCCCTTGCAGGAAAAACGGGCGTGAAACTCGTCGGAAACAGGCTGTGCCTCTTTTACCGCAATATCGGCGGGAAGAAGCGCATTGGCGGCAAGCGGAAGCTTTTCCAGCGGGAACGGATGGGGCAGATCGAAATGGCAAACGAAATGCCTTGCGTGCACGCCCGCATCCGTACGACTGCAGCCGTGCAGCGTTACGGGTGAATGAAACAGTTCCTCCAGAGCCTTTTGAAGCGTCTCCTGAACGGTTACCGCGTTATCCTGAATCTGCCAGCCGTGATAGTTCGTTCCGTCGTAGGAAACCGTCAAACAGGCGCGACTCATAAGGCGGGAAAAAGCATCGGCTGAAGATAACCGAGCAAGGGGATGAGCAGAAACATCGCGAGAAGGACGATCATCCAGACAAAATCCGAGGCCTTCAGGTGCATTTGATTCATACGGGTTCTCCCCTCACCGCCGGAGTAGCAACGGCATTCCATCGCAACGGCCAGATCGGTCGCACGGGAAAAGGAAGAGATAAACAGCGGGATCAGAATCGGGACGAGAGCCTTGGCGCGATGAAGAAGATTTCCGCTTTCAAAATCCGTGCCTCTTGCCTTTTGTGCGTTGATGATCTTTTCCGTTTCCTCGACTAAGGTTGGAACGAAGCGAAGAGCAAGAGAGATCATCATGGCAAATTCGTGCACGGGAACGCGGATCTTTTTTAAAGGGGAAAGCAGGCTTTCCAAGGCATCGGTCATTTCCATCGGGCTGGTGGTGTAAGTCAAAAGAATACTTGTACCCGCCACGAGAGAAAGGATGCGAACGATCATCGTCAAAGCACGGTAGACGCCCTCGGGATAGACGCGAAGAAAGAAAAACTCAAACAGCGGTACCTCTCCGGATGTCCAAAACAAATTAATCAACGCCGTAAAGACGGAAATGAACACAATCGGCTTAAAGCCCTTCAGGATGACCTTGAGAGAAATCGAGGACAAGAGGATCAGCGCAAGGATCAGAACGATCAAATACAGATACGAAAGCCAAGTGCTTGCAAAAAAGACCAGCACGACAAACGAGAGCATCAGAAGGATCTTAAGACGCGGATCCAAGCGGTGCAAGGGGCTGTTTCCGGGAAAATATTGTCCGAGTGTAATATCCTTCAGCATATCTTATCCCTCTCTTTCTTGAGAGCAACCAAAGCAAATACCGCATCCGAAACGCTGTGGATCGAAAGCGGAATCTCAAGCCCCCGATCGCGAAGCAGTCGAACCAAGCGCGTGATCTGCGGAAGAGACAGGCCCGCCTCGGCGATTTTGTCGGGGTCGGAAAAGACCTCGTCCACACTGCCGTGAAGGAAGGCTCTTCCCTGCTTTAAGACTAAAAGCTCATCGGCATAACGAGCAACGTCCTCCATACTGTGGGAAATCAAAATAACGGTTTTTTGCTTTTCAAGCTGATAGGTTTTCAAGCGACCGAGAATCTCTTCTCTGCCGCTTGGATCGAGCCCTGCGGCAGGCTCGTCCAAAATGATGACCTCGGGGTCCATGGCCATCACACCGGCAATGGCAACGCGGCGCTTCTGACCGCCGGAAAGCTCGAACGGAGATCGATTCATCCATTCCTCTTCCACCCCGGTAAAGTGAGCGGCCTCGCGGACCAAGCGTTCAATTTCCTCCTCACTTTTTCCCATATTGCGGGGGCCGAAGGCGATGTCTTGACGAACCGTATCTTCAAAGAGCTGATATTCGGGATATTGGAAAACAAGTCCGACACGAAAGCGATAGGAGCGAATCTTTTTGCGATCGGCAAAAAAATCCTGCCCGTCGAGTAATACTCTGCCCTGCGTCGGCTTTAAGATCCCGTTGAGCAGTTGAGCGAGGGTGCTTTTGCCGGAGCCGGTATGACCGATGACTCCCGTCATTTTCTCGGGAGTAAAGCTGAGATCCATATTTTCGATCGCCACTCGCTCAAAGGGAGTATCGGGGCTGTAGCAATAGCTGACCTGTTCCAATTTGATTTCTGCCATATTTACTCGATTCCAAATAAATTTAATATCACGTCGGCCGCTTCCTTCTCCGAGAAAACGCCTTTGGGACATTGACTGCTTTCAAATACCGTCTGCTCCGAGAGCAGATGGATTAATTCCGTCACCTGCGGAGCATCAAGCCCCGCGGCGTGCAGAAACGGCACGTCGGAAAAAATATCCTTGGGTTGACCGTCGCGAACAACGCGGCCGTTTTCCATCAAAATCACACGGTCTGCCTGCACCGCCTCGTCCATATGGTGTGTAATCAGAACGACGGTAATCTTCTTTTCTCGGTTAAGGCGAAGGATCGTATCCATAATCTCGCGTCTTCCCTGCGGGTCGAGCATCGCCGTAGATTCGTCAAACAGAATACAGCGCGGGCTCATTGCCAAAATGCCCGCAATGGCAATACGCTGCTTCTGACCGCCGGAAAGCTTATGGGGCGAGTGGCGGGCGTATTCGGTCATTCCGACCGTCTCCAGCGCCTGATCGACCAAGCTGCGAATGGTTTCGGGCGGGATGCCGAGGTTCTCCGGTCCGAAGGCAACGTCCTCCTCGACAATGTTGGAAACGAGCTGATTGTCCGGATTCTGGAACACCATACCGACCTGCTTTCGGATCTGCATCAGATGATCCTCTGTCGCAGTGGAAAGGCCCATGACCTCCACGCTGCCGGAGGACGGTGTCAGGATGCCGTTAAAGAGCTTTGCGAGCGTGCTTTTTCCGCTTCCGTTTCGGCCGAGGATGGCAACGAAGCTCCCCTCCTCGATCTGCAAGGAAACGTCTTCAACCGCCGCGCGGTTCTCTTCCCCCTGCGCACTGTCGTAAGAAAAAGAAACGTGCTCGCAGGAAATGATGATTTCGGGTTTCAACTGTATTACTCCTTTTCCCACCTTGTAGCAAAGCCGCAGGGCAAGCATCTGCCGGTCGACTTTACCAAAAGGCCCAATTCATCCGAGCTGACCCTGCCGCCGAAGCGGGAGCAGACCTCTTCCTCGACCAGATAAGATACCGCGCTGCCCGAAAGGCCGGTCGTATAGGAATTGACCAGATAAAAGAGCGGGTCGGTGCTGAGAAGAGAGGCCGTAAGCGAGATGAGCTCGTGAATGCTGTCCTCAAGATGCCACATTTCCCCCTTCGGGCCTCTGCCGTA
>JAZRZQ010000103.1:0-4702 GCA_045601445.1 Eubacteriales bacterium
GTCTTCCTAAGACCGCTTGGCCTCCGACTTGTGCTCTATGGCTTCAAGGACGGCCCCAGCGGCTTGCTCGAGGACGATTTTATCATCTTCGACGACGAGTACATCAACCGCTACCGCAACACCGGTGGCTTTGACATCATCGGCTCGGGCAGAACCAAGCTCGAAACCGGGGAGCAGTTTGCCATCGTTGCCGAGGTTTGCAAGAAGCACGGCATCAACGCCATCGTCATCATCGGCGGTGACGATTCCAATACCAACGCCGCCGTTTTGGCCGAGTATTTTGCCGCCCATCAGACGGGCGTTCAGGTCATCGGCTGTCCCAAGACCATCGACGGCGACCTGAAGAACGAGGACATCGAGTGCTCCTTCGGCTTCGATACCGCCACCAAGACCTACAGCGAGATCATCGGTAACATCGAGCGTGACGCCAATTCCGCGAAGAAGTATTGGCATTTTGTCAAGGTGATGGGTCGCTCCGCTTCCCACGTTGCCTTGGAGTGCGCTCTGGAGACCCATCCTAACATTTGTCTGATCGGTGAGGAGATCGCCGCCAAGAAAATGTCTCTGGCCGCCATTTCCGACTATATTGCCGATTCCGTTGCCAACCGTGCCGCCAAGGGCTGGAATTTCGGCGTTGCCGTCATTCCCGAGGGCATCGTGGAATTCGTCCCCGAGTTCTCCGTTCTCATCGCCGAGATCAACGAGCTTCTCGCGGGTGAAAAGACCGAGCAGTTCAACGCCCTTCCCACCTGGAGCGAGAAATACGCCTTCATCGAAAACGGCTTGACCAAGGAATCCATGGCCGTGTTTGCCATTCTTCCCACCTCCATCCAGCAGCAGCTCTTTCTGGAGCGCGATCCCCACGGCAACGTTCAGGTTTCCCTGATCGAGTCCGAAAAGCTCTTCTCCGAGCTGGTCAAGAACAATCTCGCCGCCCGCAAGGCCAAGGGAGAGTATTCCGGAAAGTTCTCCCCCCTGCATCACTTCCTCGGCTACGAGGGACGCTGCGCCTTCCCGTCTAACTTTGATGCCGACTATTGCTACTCTCTCGGCTACAACGCCTTTATGCTCATCCAATACGGCTACAACGGCTATCTTTCCAAGGTCTCCAACCTCAGCCGCCCCGCCGAGGAGTGGATCGCAGGCGGTATGCCGATCACCAAGATGATGAACATCGAGAGAAGAAACGGCAAGGATAAGCCCGTCATTCGCAAGGCGCTGGTCGAGCTCGACGGCAAGCCCTTCACCTTCTTCGCCTCCCACAGAGAAGAGTGGGCAAGCGAAACCTGCTACGTCTACCCCGGTGCCATTCAGTATTTCGGCCCGAGCGAGGTCTGCGACATCACCACCGCCACGCTCGCCCTCGAAAAAGAATAATTACCGTAACAGCAAAAAAGAACCCCGTCGGATGTTCCGACGGGGTTCTTCTCGCGTCAGGATTTGGTGTTTTCGGCTTTCTGTGGATGTTTCATCGCCGTGCGCGTCAGGATCAGTCCCAAAACAAGGGAAAAGAGCGAGCTGACGAAGAGATTGAGCCAAATGCCGTCCAGCCCAAGCCTCCAAAGAAGCGCGAGCGTGACAAACGGAAAGAAAAGCGCGATGCAAACCGAAAGGACCGTGGCCTGCACGGGCTTTTCGATCGCCGCCAAGAAGCTCTGCGCACAGATGGGAAACCAGCGCACGAGGTAGGTCAGGCTGAACAGGCGCAGTGCGTGAGTGGCAAGAGAGATCAGCGCCGTGTCCTCGGCGTCAACGAACAGTCTTGCGATCCCCTCGGAGAAAAAGAACATTGCCGCCACCGCGATAAGACTGATGAGCGCCGAGCCGACGTAGCCGCATCTTGCGATGCTTTTGACTCGGTCGTCCCGTCCCGCGCCGCGGTTAAAGCCGATCGCGGGGGAGAGGGAATCGCTGATGCCGTAGATCAAAGGCTGGCACATCTCGCCGGCGTACATTAAGATCGAGTACGTTGCCACCGCCGTCGTGCCGCCGCCCTCGCCGAGCGCCTTGACGCCAAGGGTCATCAGGGAAACGTTGATCCCGATCGAGGTCACCCGTCCGGCAATATTGCTTAAAAAGACAGGAGAGCCGCAAGCGGCGATCTCCTTGAGCATCGAGAGGGAAAAATGCGGCTTTTGAAAACGCAAGATCGCCTCTCCCCGTAAAAACGGAATCAGCGCCAGCACCGAGCAGGTGCACATCGCAACGCAGGAGGCCAGCGCAGAGCCGGCTACGTCCATCCCCATTCCGATGATGAATACGAGAAGCAGAACGATCGTTGCCGCATTGAAGAAAACGTTGAGGATCATACTCTCTTTTAAATACCCGCTGATGCGAAGAAAGTTATCCATCGCAAAAAAGATCGTCGTCAGGGGACTGCAGATGGCGTAGGTTTGAATGTATTTTGCGGCAGTCGGCAAGAGAGTGTCGTCTGCCCCCATCAGCCTTGATAAGCCCTCTGCGGCAAAAAACATCACTCCGCCCATCAATACCGAAGCGACAAGGATCAGAATCACCGAGCAGGTAAACACGTTACCGGCCGTCTCTTCGTCCTTTTTGCCGAGCGCAATGGAGATCGGTACGGCCGCGCCGACTCCGATCAGATCGGCCAGCGAAAAATTGATCAGCACGATCGGGAACGCGATCCCCGCGGCCGCAAAGGCCGCCTCACCCAAACGCTGCCCGATGAAAACGCCCTCAAAAATGCCGTAGATCGACATCGCGAGCATACTGACCATACCGGGGAGCGCCGCCTTGAAAAACAAGCGCCACGGGCTCATCGTGGCATACATCACCTTGGGGTCAATTTTCATATCTGACGGATTTCCTTTAACAGATCAACGTATTCTGCCGCGAGCTTTTCCGCCGTTCCCCGTTCCAATTTGGTGATCTGCGCCTCGTAACAGCGCAGGCGCCAGCCGTCCTCGTCGGGCAAGTATCCTGCGTGGTTCTGCGAGCAGGAAACGATGAAGGTCATCGCCATGGGAGAGAGGCTTTTGATCTGCTTTGCATTGGCGGAGAACATCTCGTAGGGCGCAAAGACCATTCCCGCCTCGCCAAATGAGAGGACGGAGAGCGCAAGCGTTCGCGTCGGAGCAAAATGCATCCGATTTAAAATGGCCGTCACCTCGTATACGCTGGAAAAGCCGTGCGCGAGCGCGGCGGCCTTTCCCTCGGCCGTGCCGCGTCCACCGACCTTTTTCCAGATCTCTCCAACCGCCAGCGCCTCGTCGGCTCGGTCAAGTTCTGCCTTGTTCGACGGCGCGTCGTATTTTTTTGTCAGAAATCGAAGACGGATCTCTTCGGCCTTCCTTAGCCCTTCAAGCCCCGCCAGAGCAAGACGGGCAAGCTCTTTTCCGTATAAAAGGTAGTCCTTGCTGAAATTTTCCTCGCTCACGCGGCTGATGGGAACCTGATCGCCGCCCGCCGCAATGAAATAGGCCACTCTTGCTCCCGTTTGCCGCTCCAGCTCGTCACGGGCGGGGGCGGGAAAGTCGGCCGACAGCAAGCGGCTCTTTTGATTGATGGTGGCGTGTGCGGGAAAATTCATCAGGATCACGTCGGGCTTTTGCTCCTCGCGAACGAAGCGCAGAAGCTGCATCTCCCCGTCCGCTTCCCAGACGTGGCCGAGAATGCCCGAGGAAAACGAGCCGTAGTTTGCTCCCGCAAAGCTTCCGTCCGTCATTTTGTAGTGACGAACCCAAACCATTTTTTCGGTCTGAATGCTTCCGTAGAAAAGCTCGGCAGGGGAGAGATCCGAAAGAGCCTCTCTTGCCGCCTCGATCGCAAGACGGCAAAAATCCTCGCGGTATCTTGAAATGCCGACGCCCTCGGCATAGCGAAGCGCCACCGAGGAGTGCGTGTGCGTCGCGTTGAGAAGAATGCTCTCTTCCCCGATTCCGACGGCACGGCTGATCGCCGCGCGAACGGGCGCGGCAAATTCCTCGTAACTGCAAACCAGATCCATCGTCGCGATCAGAACGGTACTTTCGTCCTGCCGAAGGGCAATAAAGCTGATAAACAGTGCGTCCAATGCTCCCTCGGAGACGCGGCTTGCCGCACTGCCGGCCATGCTGACGGGATAGTCGGGGGTGATGTCTACTTTTGAAAAACCGACCTGCAGGGGAGTCCTTTTCGTTTCGCTTTGATTCATCGCACGTCCTCTTTCTTCCTTTTTTTGATTACGGCTATTGTACCACTTGCGCCCGCTTGTTGCAAGAGCTTTCCCGAAATCCTTGCCGGATTAAAAGAGAAGTTGATAAAATTGCATTCGTGGTGTATAATAGCGTTAGAAGCCTTACCGAAAGAGAGGGAAGCGACGGAAAATGAAACAAAAAAAGATCCTGCTGGTGCTGACGGGCGGCACGATCTGTTCCTTTGCCGACGAGCGCGGCGAAAACGACACGAACACCGAAAAGGCAGAGTCGCAGATCGTTTCCGATTTCAGAAGGAGCGATTCGCCGTACCGCAAGGCCGAATGCATTCGCTTCGAATCCGTTTTTCCCCTGAACGTGCTGAGTGAAAATATGACCCCCGTCCATTGGGACCGTCTGCTGTCGGCCCTTCGCTCCACCGATCCTGAGCAATACGACGGCGTCATCCTTCTGCACGGAACCGATACGCTGGCTTACACCGCCGCCCTCTTGTCCGTTTTCCTTTCGGGGTATCCCATTCCCGTAATGCTCGTGTCAAGCCAGAGATC
>JAZRZQ010000104.1:0-6558 GCA_045601445.1 Eubacteriales bacterium
TTTATCGATCGACAAAACAAAAAGTCCGTTATTAGTCAGCAAATCCGCAATTTTTTGTATAGCTGATAACTTATCTTGTATATGCATAAAGGTTAATGACGAGTATATTACATCAAACTGTGCCTCAAATTCACAAGACATGAAATTGCAGCAAATAAGTTTTATATTTTGATACTTTGATAGATTTTCAGTTGCCCTCTCAATCGTCTTTTCGGAAATATCTATTCCACACAAGCTTTTACAATTTGGTGCAACTTTTATGGCAAGTCTCCCTGTTCCAATTCCTATTTCTAAAACGGATTTGCTTTTATCAAGCTGCATACTCTCGATAAACTTATCTCCGTCCCACTTGTCCATATAATCCCTCAATGGTTTAGGATCGCGAGCAGGGTCATTGTTTTCGTCAATTAGCTTGTTATAATGTTCGATCACTTCTCTCATAAGCATCTTCCTTGTACTATTCAAGATTGATGTTTTCATTATAACAGGAAAACCGCAGAAAATCAATCTGCGGTTTCTGTTTTCTGTCGGTAGGTAATGTAGTCTCAAAACTGTCCTTAAGAGTACGTCCAGTTTCGGTTTGCTCTTTTTTGTTATGCTTCGGCAAAGACTGCCTCAAGACGCCGCATCGTTTCCGGAGAGGGAACCGCGAAGCGTTGCGGGCTCATTCCCAAGGCGCGGTATTTATTTTCTCCCATACGGTGGTAGGGCAACAGCTCAATCTTTTCGGGCTTGCCCGCCGCGTCCAAAAAGTCTCTGATTTTTCTTAATTCCTCGAGACTATCGTTCACCCCGCAGATAATGGGGATCCGAACCCAAACCCGAACCTTGTTTTGAAGCAGCTTTTGGAGATTTTCGAGAATGAGGTCGTTTTTTACCCCCACGTATTTTTGATGAATCTGAGCGTCGAAGGCCTTTATGTCGTAAAGAAACAGATCGGTATGAGGCAGGATCCTTTGAAAGAATTGCCACGGCAGATGCCCCGCGGTATCCACGGCGGTGTGCAGCCCCGCTGCCTTGCATTTTTGCAAAAGCTCGCTCAAAGCGTCAATCTGGAGCATACATTCTCCGCCGGAGCAGGTCACGCCGCCGCCGGAGGTGCGGTAAAACTCCCGATCCTTCAGGACCTCGCTTAGGATTTCGTCGGTGGTGTACTCCTTGCCGCATATCTTGATCGCATCGCTCGGGCAATAATGCTCGCACACGCCGCAGAGCGTGCAGGCTTCGGGAGAGGGGCAGACCCGTCGGCAGAGGCCGCAATCGGTACATTTTTCAGCGTAAAACAGCTTTTCTCTCTTGGTGCTTTTTCCCTCGGGGTTGTGGCACCAGGCACAGTTTAAATGACAGCCCTTGAAAAAGACGGTGGTTCTGATGCCGGGGCCGTCCACAAAGGAGCTGCGTTCGATATCGAACAGCGTGGCTTTATTCATAAAAGTTTCTCGTCAAAACCTCGTTTTGCCATTCGGGGGAGAGGCTTGTAAATTTTGCGGAAAAGCCGCAAACACGAACGATGAGGTTGGGGTAGCGCTCGGGGTGCTTTTGGGCATCCAACAGCACTTCTTTGCTAACACAGTTGAGCTGAAGCGACATCATTGCAGAATCTGCCGCCGCCCGCAAAAATCCCTCTAAAACCGAGAGATCGACCTTGTTTGAGGGCAGAATGATATTCACCACGTTGTTGGCCGCCATGGTACTGCAATCCAGCGCCTTGAGACTGTTGATGACCGAGGTGGCAGAGGGGATCTTTTTTAAACGGGATGGGGTCAGACCTTGGGAAAAATAGTCGCCGTTTTTGCGACCGTCCGGAGTCGCAAGGGTCTTTTCTCCCCAAAAGCGGATCTCGGTGTAGGTCAGATGGCCAATGTGCACCTTTCCCCCGTGCGAGCCCGCCAAGCTGCGCGCGTAGGCGAAGAGATCGTCGTTGAAGCGACACGCAAGTGCAGAGGATTCCGCTTCTCCGTCGCCCCAGCCACTGCAACGGATGGCGTCCATACGGATTTCTTCGGCGTTTTCCCAATTTTGACGAACGGCCTGCAGGTATTGCGACAGGCTGTATTTTTTTTGGTCAAACACCAAGGATTTGATCGCCATCAGAGAATCCACGATGTTCGGCAGTCCGAAGCAGAGAAGATAATCGTCTGCGTATTTGCCGAAGCCGCGGGTAAAATCCTGATGCTTTTCGATATTGCCTTCCATCGTGGCGGAAAAAATGGGAAGAGCGTCCACTTGATGCCAGATATTTCCACCGCGGCGGGTGGTGTCAATTCGCGCCTCGATCAGCTTTTGGCTGTTTTTCAGGGTGATGGCGTAGAATTCTTCGAAATCCCTTGCATCGTCGTAGCATTCAAAATCGATCTGCACCTGCTTCATCGCATCGAATTTGCGGTGAAGCGCAAATTCAAAGGGCTTGAGCAGGTTCACGTAGCTTCCGTGATCGAATTTTTCGGTGCCGTAGGAAGCCATCCCCCAACAGCCCGAAACAAAATAATCTCTCGCCTCTCTCAAGGAACGGCCGGAGCGCTCGACCGCGGGAATGCAGGCATCGTCGTTCTGAAACAAAACGGTCGAGGTACCGTTTTTCACCGAACGGTTGATTTCGTCCAAATACTCCTTGGGGGACTGCTTGGAATAGCGGCATTTGATTTTGGGGAAGATGATGCCTTCCTCGCGCGTCGCCCGAAGAAGCATTTTCGTCAGATCGTTACAAACGCTCTCGCCGTTTTCGTCACAGCCGCCAACGGTGTAGGTGTTTTCCAATTCGTGATCGGCATAGCCTACCATCGGAAGATCGTGATCGTAGTGCCCGTCCCAAACGATCAGGAATTGACAGATCAAATCGTAAGCACGCTTTTTCGTCAGCAAGCCCGATGCCAAATCCCTTTGATAAAACGGGAGAAGATCCACGTCAAGACGCCCGAAGGTGTTGGGCCCGATCCCCTCGAGCGTTCCGAGCATCTTACGCATAAAGGCGAGCGTGCAAAGAGCCTCGTAGAGATTGCTTGGCGCTTCCCACGGCACTCTCGAGGCGGTTTCGGCGATTTGCAAGAGATTTTGCTTCGCATCGGCGTCGGTCTCGGCTTGCACCATCTCCTTGGCCTTGTCGGCAAATTTTCCTGCCGCCTTTTTCAAAAGGAGCATCGCCGCGCAGGTAGCCTCCAAATACTCCGTTTCGTCCGTGCCCTCGGCATTCTTTAATTCGAGCCTTGCTTTTTCATACAGCGAGCGCAAGCCGCCTTCAAAAATGGGACGGTGATTGAAATTAAAATGCTGTTGGGTGTCGTTGTATTGACCGCAGATCAGATAAAGCTGGGCTTGCTTTTGCGCTTTGGTTCGTTGCCAAAGGGCGGGGTCCTGCTCCTCGAAGCGGTGCTGATTTTTCAGAAAGGTCCAGCCGGCGGCGTGAGTAAAATCGCCGTTTTTGGCGCGACGAGCGCCGTCACTCAACGCCACAAGAGCTCCCGTTTCAAAATAAAAGGGACAATGAGGGAAGAGAATCGGGGAAAAATGCTCGGTAATGACCTCGTGCTGAAGCATTTTTTGCCGCATAACGCTCATTGACGAGTTCCACTTTTGATCGAGAATGGCAAAAATCTTCTCCGAGAAGGCCTTGGCGGCGGGGATGTTCTGATCGCTTTGGTAAAAAGCCTTCAGCTCGGCTCTCAATGCGTGATGGGTCATTGTATACTCCTTGTTTTGTATCGTCGATGAATTGGTAAGGACTTTCGCTTTCTTGCTTTTAGTATAGATTCGGCGAGAAAAAAAGCAATGGAATATTATGTTGATTTGGAAAAAAAGGAAATAATTCTTGAAAATATTGTGATAAAATGATATAATGAGGAAAAGAAGGGGGGCGAAAAAATGATTTTTTCGGACGTTAGAATCAAGAAAGTGGATTGCGTGGTGCATTACGCCTCGAATAAAAGTCATTGGAGCGCCAAAAATCGCAAGAACCACATCATCGGCTTGAAATTAAAGGGAAGTGCGGAGCATATTTTTGCCGATCGGCGCTTTCTGATGGAAGAAAATTGCATCTATTTTTTGAATCAAGAGGAAGATTATCGGGTGGAGAACATCGAGGCGGGCTTGGCCTTTTCGGTGCATTTCAACACCTACGAGCCGATCCGTGCCAAGAGCTTTTGCATTAAGCTGCAGGACGGGGGACATATAACGCGTCTGCTGGAAGCGGTGGAACAGCATCTGAAAGCAGGAAGCGTAACAAGAGTCTTGAGTGAGCTTTATCGACTGCTGGATGCCTTTGAAAAGATCTGTGAACAAAAGTATCATCCGAAAAATATGCGTTTGCCCGCTGCTCGGGAATACTTGCTTTCTCATTTTGCCGATAAGGACTGCATCGACAAGGCTGCCGCGCTTTACGGAGTAAGCCGCCGCCGTTTTTGCGATATTTTCAAGGAAAATTACCATGTGACACCCAACCGCTATTTGATCGATCACAAGCTTTCTCTTGCCAAAAATCTGCTTCGCTCCAAGGAGCTTCCGCTCAGCGAGGTTGCCGTGATGAGCGGCTTTGCGGACGGGTACTATTTCAGCAAGCTTTTCAAAAAGGAAATGGGGCTTTCACCGAAGCAATACCGTGAAAGCATATAAAAAACTCTCAATCCGTCGGGACGGTCGGATTGAGAGCTTTTCGTTATGCTTCGCGAAAAAGAAGGCGGAGCCGCTCGCAAAACTCGGCAAAGCTGATCCCCGCGATGCCGTCCAACAGGAGAATGCCCATCTCCTTGGCGCGACGGCGCACGGAAGGCGAAGCGAGCGTCGAGCTGAACAGGGCCGGCCTTGCGTACTTGCCTCCGTAGTGCTTGGCCATCACGGAAATCTCGTAGAGATATTCGTTCTGCGGCGCGGTGTTCTTACAGCTGACGAAGATCGGCAGATTGTTTCGCATTAGGATCAGGTCGATCTCGTTGGTCGGCTGCGGGAAGGGGAGAGAGAGGTTAACGCCGTCGCAATCGAGTGAAACCGAGACGAGAATGCTGTGAAACAGCTTGCTTTCGTGTGCGGCCATGGCACAGTACATTTCCAGAAGATTGCCGCCCTTGAGGTAGAGAAATCGCGCTTCTTCGTGAATGTTCAAGTCGAATTCCAGATAGGGCTTTGAGAAAATGGTAACGTTTCGATCCGCTCGGATGATGTCGGCTTGCTTTAAAATCGGAAGAATCAGCGCATAACTGCTTTGATAGGGCTCTTGGCCGTTGAGATACTTTTGGGTGATCGGAGGATCGTAGTCACTGTCGGGATCCTTCGGGCCGCTGCAAAAGTTGTTCCACGGCTTGGCATGGCGCTTGACGGCGTTCCAAAGACGGAGAATCTCGCGGGAGATCGGGCCGGAAAAGTCGTAGCTGTGGGCGGAAATGGGGGCAAATCCGCTCAGCGAGAGAAACTCGTTCGCGCCGACACGGATCTGTTCGGGTTGATTTATCTTGTCTGCGTCGGGAAAGGCGAGGGCGCGCTTTCCGCTTTGGATGTCGTATTGGCAAAGCCGCGCTTCGGAAAAATACTTCTCCGCGAGGATCATACCGGCTGAGGCAATGAAGATCTCGTTGCCACCCGTGATGTCAAGGGTGTAGTGAGCATCCGACTGAAGTCGGTGCAGTTCCTGCAAAACGGAGGGGATGCTTTGCTCGGGGACGGGGAGATATTCGGTCTTGATGCGAAAATGCTGCTCGATGGAAAAGGCGAGACGGTCTTGTTCTTGCTGGGGCAGATTGTCAAGCTGGGAAAAATACAAAAAGTAAACGCCGTCGTAGCGGTCGTTTAACAGGGAAATCAGGTTTTCGGGCAGGTGCTCGGAATAAAACTCGATTAAAAACTTCTTCATTACAAGCCTCCGTTTTTGATGATAACATTATAAGGAATACGTCGGGATTTGTCAAACTCCAAAAAAAGAAGGCGGGCTTTCGTTTGTGCAATTTTAACAAAAATTTTCGGCTTGATGAATGAAATTCCAAGAATATTCGTAAAATGGCGCATATTTTGACGATTTTCGTCTTTTTATTCATTATAGAGTCGAAAATATTCTAAAAATATTTATTTACAGCTCCATATTTCTCAAGGAATGAGATTTTTATCAAGAAATTGTTTTTCTTGTAAACTACTGACGTGAAGTGATACAAAAATCGGAAAATCAGCGCAATTTTCCCCCCTTGCCAAATCCTGTTTCTTTGGTTATACTACCCTTCGCCGTGGCGATCACGGGAAAAACGGGAAAGGAGAGGGCGGAATGGACGAGATCGTGTTTTCTGCAAGAAACGGCGACCGAAGCTATCTTTTGCGTCGCGAGAGGGAAACGGGTGCGGCGGAATTGACCGTTGTCGGGCCGGAGGGTGACGTGGTTCTCACGGAGCTTTACCATAGCGAAGCGTCATTGATCGCATTCACGAAGGCCCTCGCCGATTCCGAAACCGCCGCCTGCGTCGTCAAGGAGCTTTACGAGGACTACGATTGGTGAAACTCAAATGCAGCGAATGCAAAAAAGAGGGAGGGCAAGAGGGACATTCTTATGGGAGGGATCGCAAGCGCGAGGTTTTTAAATACCCTCGA
>JAZRZQ010000105.1:0-4994 GCA_045601445.1 Eubacteriales bacterium
CCATCTTCGTTCCGTATTCATCATCCGCTTCGTCAAGCGCATCCAGAAGAAGAATATAGCCGATGTGGAAGATCTCCGCGTTCAAACGGTCCCACGGAATGCAGGACTCGTCAAACAGTGCGTTCGCACCGCGATACTGAAAGAAGGTGCGCGCCTTGGATTCGTTGTTGCTCATCACTGCCGTAAACGAGGTCTTTCCGGCTTTTTTGAGCAATGAGAGATCAATATTGGCGTGCTTGGAGAGCTGCTCGAGAATATAGTCCCCTTCGGGATCGTTACCGATGACGCCAAGCGCCTGCAAAGGAAGCTCAGGATCGAGCTTTGCCAGATCAACGATGTCGTTGCATACCGCACCGCCAACCGAACGGGTGATGCCGTCCGTAATGGTGACAAGCTCGCTTTCCTTCGGAAAATGCTCGATGGGATAGGTAATGTCAACGATGAGATTGCCGGCAACGCAAATGCCTTTTTTCATTTCGTCTTCTCCTCGTATTCGTTGCAAAGCAGATAAAGCGGGGCTTCATCCTCTTCAATTTCAGGGAATCTGCCGACGGGATCGTAAAAGCGGTTATCTGCGGTATCGTCATTGCACATGGAAACCTCGGCCACGAGAACCGTTCCCTTGCCCTCTTCGCCCCAGAATCTGTGGTAAAGACCCTTGGTCAGCGTAATGCTTTCGCCGGGATGAAGCGTTACGACGTGACCTGCGGGGAAGGTGTGACGTACGCCGTCCATCGAAACAACCACGTCCGTATCGGCAAGCTCCTCGGTTTCAGTGGAGTTGTAAAGCTTAATCATCAAATTACCGCCGCCGCGATTGATGATGTCCTCCATCTTATTCCAATGGAAGTGCATCGGCGTAATCTGATTTTCCTTGACGACCATCAGCTTTTCCGCGTAGGGCTTGGGATATTTCTCGGCATTCTTCTGATTGCCGTTGCGGATCGTAATCAGGAACAGACCGATCTTTTCAAAATCGCCCTGCCCGAAGTCGGTAATGTCCCAACCGAGCATATTGTCTTTGATTTCCTGAACCTCATCTCCCTTGGTCTTCCATTCCTCGGGCGTCCAAAGCACAAAGGGAGGAAGAGAGATGCGATACTCCTCAAACAGTTTCAATGCGTCGCGAATCGCGGCGTTGATCTCGGAACGTTTCATATTTACTGATCTCCTTTTCAAAGCTTATATTTCAAAATAGCGAATATTCTGAATCTTGCAGAACGCGCGCAGCTCTTTTCTGAAATCGCCGTAGCCGACCATCCAATGGTGGCCGATGCCGTTTGCCATAATCTCTTCGTTGATCTGTGAGACGGGCTTATCGTAGCGGATCACAACGGGGTTTCCGGGAAATTCCATACCGCAGGGGATCGCTTCACCGACCATCACCGCCATACGGAAGGTCTCGCCGTGACCGCAAATGTTGACTGCTGTAACCACGCCCGGCATAGCGACAAAGCGACTGCAAACGCCGCTTTCCGCCAAACGAACAGGTGCAAGCTCAATCTCACCGCCTGCAATGGAAAAGCCGGAAGAGCCGCAATGGGCAAACAAAATAGTATTCTTTTCGTCGTCCAAATACAAAAGGTCGGTATTGTTGACCGGCTTTTCACTCAATTCATACAGGATCTTCATCGTGAGGGCATTGGTTACGTCACCCTCGCAGGAAGCAACGATCCCCTCTTCTGCCAAGATCGAATAGCCAAGGCAAACCTTGCCCATATAGGTCGTGTAGCACTTAACGGAAAGCGCGTGAAGATCGTATTCCTCGACCAGTGCCTTCATGGCAGCGTAGAATTTGATGGATTCGAGCATACTCTCCTTGGTCGACAAAACCTTGCAGCAGGACAGCATCTCCTTTTTCTCCTCAAGAAGCTTTTCCGCTTCGGCGTCGCTGATAGCGGCCACCTTCTCGGTCATTTCCTTCTCGTCGAGATTGACGATGCGCGCGCCGAGCTTTTCCTTGATGGAAAATTCGTCGTAGGCGATCTCGGTCATTCCCTTGACACGGCCTCCGAGCGCACCCATCCTGACCTTGCTCATACAGTTGGCCAGCGCGTAGGCTGTTGCGATTTCGCGGGTTTTGAGAGCACAGGAGACGTCATCGGCCTCGCCGTAAACGAATTCGTAGCCCTTGCCGATGTCGGTAAACACCGCGCCGATCTGATGGGCACAGCAAAGCGAACCGGTATCTCTTGCGGGAAACGCACGGAGAATGACGGGCTTATCGACGTAAGAGATGAGGTCAAGCAGGTGGTGATCCTCGCTCCAAGTGGCGATACAGATCAAAAGAACGTCCATATCGATATTCTTCAGGGCTTCTGCCGCGCTCTTCACGGTGGCAAGATCGTGCATCACGACCTTGACGTTGGTGCATTCGATGCCTTGAGCATTGAGGGTTTCGGCAGTCGTGTTCAAAAGATGGTCTGCCTGATCAAAGCCAATCTCAAAGGGGTGGCCAAGGCCGACAGCCGCAATTTTTGCTTTCATATTCAATTCCTTTCCGTTACTTACGAATTAGTTGCCATGTTTCGGTATGCTCGGAAAATTCACCCGAGGGAATCTTGACAAGCGGAGACAGGCTTTCCATTTCAACCATATATTTGCTGAAAAACGTTTCGTAGGAAACGTTCGCGTCGGGATACAGCCGATTCGGCTCAACGGTGAATTGCTTCACGAAAACAACACCGTTGTTTTCATAGCGAACGGGCTCGGATGGATGACCGACACCGATCTTATACTTTTCGTCGAGCGGCATATAGGTCAAGCGGATCTCGTCACGCGTATAATGTGCTCTCGGATCGCCCAGACTGGTATAATCCCACATTGAAATACGGTGCCAATGATCCATTCCTCCGTCACGGCGCTCAAAGGCGATCGTCTCAACTCCGCCGGGTGCCATCACGGAGATCGCCCAAAGAGAGCATTCCATCTCTTCCTTGGAGATATTTGTGAGGCGGTGAGTGATCGTTACGGTCGAATCCTGCATGGAGATCCGAAAGGATTTGACTGCGCCGAGGCGAGCATCCGCCTTTTGGGTCAGAACGAGTGTGTCCCCTTCAAAGCCATACGATATGGGGTCGTTATCCGGCGCGTAAACCTTCTCACTTTCGGGTGCTACCCACAAGCGATGACCGCCGCGCAATCGCCACCCCTCTTCGGTGGAGAAGGTCTGCATCTCATTGGGCTGAACGAAAAAGACGTTTTCTTCCCCCAAAAAGGAAAAGTGGCCGACGCGAAGTCCGAATTCAAGGGGAACACCGATCTCGATGATACCGTTGTCGCAGAAAAGCGTTTGTCCGAAAACCGGATGCTGTACCGTTCGCTGACGCATCATTACGGGAGTACCCGATAAGGAACAACGCGGAATGCGTCGTTCGCCATACGAAATCCCTCGGCATATTTCACACCGCTCTGAATGCCGCGGTATCTGGCGATCACTTCATACTGCTCAAAGAAGTTCTGATCTGCCATCGTATCCTTATAGTTGTCCTGCATCCAGGAGATCTGACTCTGATGGCAGAGGCACATTTCCATTTTTTTGTCCATATAATCAGAAATGTCAACGTATTCGGTCGGAACAAAGCCAAGACCGCTGACAGGCTCAAAATAAGCGATGATCGGAATCTTATCGTAGGGCTTATTTTTGGTTTGGATCTTTTCGACGGGGATCATAACGGCGATGTCGTTGATGATCTTGCTGGTCAATTCATGATCGGGGTTGTAATCCTCGGGGTTATGGGTGAGAATCACGTCCGCCTTGCAATAACGAACCAGATCAATAAAGGCCAGACGTGCGGCCTTATCCTCGAAAAACATCTCGTCATCATAATCCAGACAAATGTATTCCGCACCGATTACTGCCGCCGCACGGCGAGCCTCTTCCTTGCGGATCGCGGCGATCTCATCCATCGGAAGCGTGGCAGAGCCGACGTTGCCGTTGGTTGCGGTCGCGGTAAAGACCTTGTGCCCCATCGCGGCATACTTTGCCAAGGTTCCGCCGCAAGAGGTTTCGATATCGTCGGGATGTGCACCGATTGCCAAAATATTCATATTGAGTTTCCTCCGAATTGATTTAAAATTGGCAAGAGGGTATCCTTATTCGGATACCCCCTCAAAGGTTTATGTCAGGCGTTCAGATCAGCCTTTTTTCCATCTCTGAACTACGCAGGTGACTCTGCCGCCCTCTTCGTTGATGATTTCATAATCACCGAAGGATGCGGGAATTACGAGCGTGCAGAACTTGTCGCATTCTGCTTTGAGTTCAGGGTTCGTCTTGGAACGAACGGTTACTTTCTTTGCCACGGTGGGGGTAAACATATGCATAAACTTGCCCTCGGTGGAGTATTCAGCAACCTTTTCAAAGTGGATTCTCTCTACGTGATAAGGCATAACGGAATAGGTCTTATAACGGTCGATAAAGTAATCGGGAGTCCACTTCACAACCAGAGGAGTGGAAAGCAGATTTTCCTTAACCCAAGAAGCTCTTCTGGTCTTTTCCATATTTCTGCCGTGCTCAAGATGCATCTTGAGGGGCTTACCGGTCATCGTCTTGGCATCATCATCCCAAGAGGGTCTTGCGAAGTCATATTCGAAGAAGGAATACTCGGTACCGTTGATACTGGGGTTGGTATCCATTTCCAGAACCATCTGGTTACCGCCGTGGCCGTGCATCGTTCCCGGAGGAATCAGATACAGATCGCCTTCCTTGCTGTTCCAGTTGGCAATGAAGTCCTTCCAATTTTCAATGGGTTTGATGTTCTGGGAATCCTCGCAAAGTCTCTCCCACTCTTCGATGTCTGCATCGTCCTTGAAGCCCATCCAGGTATTGGCGCCTTCATAAGCCTCTGCGATGTAGTAGGTCTCATAACGGCCGAGAGGCTCGTTGATGTTGTCTGCAACGTACTTGCTGGAGGGGTGTATGTGCATCGGCATCGTGATTCTCTCTGCGGGTTGGGGCGGGGGATGCCAGCCGTCATCCAGCCAGATAAAGTCGG
>JAZRZQ010000106.1:0-12679 GCA_045601445.1 Eubacteriales bacterium
CCGGTCGTAGTGATATTTTATTCGCCCTAAAAACTGTCCGTAGGACAATATCACGATGCGAAAGCATCATATCACTGCGAAGCAATATCACTCGCCTTTGGCGAATAAAACTGCGAGACTTCCTTATGAGAAGTCTCGCAAATCGTCTCTTTTTTTACATCGCGGGCAGCGGGCTTATTTGACCGTTCGCTTGAGAAAATCCTCGGTGGAAAGGTAGCCCTTTGTGATCGCAAGAAATTGGTCGTTATACACGTCCACCGAGCTGCAGGCGCAATCCACAAGATAATCGATCAGCTCCGGACCGATGATGCTGTTCTGATAGGGCTGAGCCATACGGTAGGTGATGTGCCCGTCGGCCAGACTGTAATCGAGGCTTCCGTTGGCCATCGTAGACGAGGCGATCAGGGTGGCGATGGCAAGATCGACACGCTTTTCCTCGGGAACGGTAAACGAAAACGGGGAGAACACGCGGATCATCGACACCTCCGGCTCAAGGAACAAAACGAGGCGGATCGGCAGATCCTGTCCCTGCACCGAGCAGCTCACGCTCAACTGTTCATCGTCAGCCTCATAGCTCCATTTTCTCTCATCCAGCGCCTTTTTGATCGTCGCATAAGCGCGCTTGGCCTCTTCTCTCTGCACCTCATTCATTCCTCTTCTCCCCCTTTGGTAACCAGATCCAGCAATTCGGTTATGGTAATCATCCCCTCAGCCAGCCCCTTCAGGGGAAGATCGAAACGGTCGATCGCCTCGCACGAGGTCATCAGCTGGGCAAAAAAGACCTCACGGTCGAGCAGAGCCCCACGGAAAGAAAGGCTGCTGCGGAAAAAGATTTGCTGTGTTTTCAGATAATAGTCAAAGCTGCCGATCAAAAGACGGTCGTTGATGGCCGTCAGCGCAACGCATATATCCGCCATTTTGTCTTCGGGAACCTCAATGGGAAGGCGCGACAGGAGCGTGACGAGCTGTGCCTGCGGCTCCACGATCATTGCCAGCTCGATCGGAAGATCGTCCGTTCCCGTGCCGGTCACGACGGCAAGATTCTCTTCGTTCTTTTCGTATTTCCATCCTTTTTCGTCCATAGAAGCGCAAAGCGTTTCATACACGCGCTTGGCCTCGGTCAGATTCTGATCCATCCTTTTTCCTCCAATCGGCTTGATGCTTCTTTCTTGTTATACCACAGAAAAGGGCTTCTTGTCAACGAAAAAGCAGAGAGCCGAGGCTCTCTGCTTTCCGTATTACAGCTTGACGACCTTGCCCGTTGCGATAGACTCGTAAACGGCGTTCATTGCCTCAATGGTTCTTCTGTGCCATTTGAGGTTAATCAGCGGGGTCTTGTGATTGCGGATGTTGTCAACGAATTCGTCGATCAGTCCGATCCACTCGTCAAAATAGGTATACTGAACGGTGTAGCGGTCGTTGGGGCAACCGTTGTGGTAGACGTTCGGGCCGAAGCAGTCTGCCATCACGCTTCCCTTCTCGCCGTTCAAGGTGATGTTGACCTCCATACGCTTGGGGAATACTTCCCAGCCGGGGCCGGGCACCTTCAAGCGCTCCTCCATCTTCGACCAAGAGGGGTCGAGAGAAAAGACGGTGCCGTCCTTCATTCTTCCGATGACCGAAAGCATATCCTCTTCCTCGATATCGGGACGGATGTTGGGAGCAACCTCGGCGTAGATGGATTCGAAATCACTGCCGGTCATGTGGCGGATCATATCGAAAATGTGGGGATGGTCGCACAGCGCGCCGCCGCGGAAGCGGGGATCGCCTTCCTTGATGGGAACTCTCTTACCGTAGCTCTTTTCGGGCACGCCCTGCCAAGGGAAGGCCCAAACGGGAGAGAGGGTGATGTTGGTGGCATTGAAGGACTTGATCTTACCGATCTCGCCGGATTTTACCAGCTCCTTCATACGGGCAATAACGGGATTGTAGTGCATTTCCAGCTCGATCTGGCAGATCAGATCGTTTTCCTCGACGATGCGGATCATCTCGTCGTACTCCTCCATATCGAAGGTGGGAACCTTCATGGAGAGAATGTGGATGCCGCGCTCGGCGCAGAGCTTCATCTGACGCAGATGCTCGGAGTTTTCGCTGGCCAGAACGACGGCCTCGATCTCGGGGTGCGCGTCGAGCATCGCAAGTTCGCTGTCATAGCAGGGGATGCCCTTCACGCTGTTCAGGAAGATCTCCTTGACCTCATCGTTGGCGGTGGCACCGGCAACCCAATCCAGCTTGGGGTTGTCCATCAGGGTCTGATAATATTTTCTGGTATGACCGTGGGTCATACTCATCATCGCGATCTTCAAGGGTTTCATTCAAAGCACCTCTCTTTCTGCGCTCTTGACGGATTTTTGTGCCAATGCGACCAGTGCATTCAGATTGCGGTCGGCCTCAAGAAGCTCGTCGGCCAGATTCTTCTGTGCGGCATTGAAAGCGGCACGGACGATGGCGATCTCTTCGATGGAAAGGCCGTAGAGCTCAAAGTCAACGTCGGTGTAGGCGCGGTTTTCTTTGCCGAATACGTAGATCGAATCCTGCTTGAGCTGGGCATCCACGACCACGTCGCAGGCGATGCCTCTTTGGGAGATGATCTCGTGCTTATCCTTGGGCTTTTCCCCCTTGGCGAGGGTTGCGGAGATCTCGATGGTGCAGACGACCCCGTCCTCGGTGGTGGCGAGCAGATTCATCACGTTGTCGTTCTGCATGGCCATCACGCTCTTGATCTTTCTTTGCAGCACTTCCTGACAAATGTCAAACTCGCGGTAAAGCTCGGCAAACAGATCCGTGCCCTGTTCCACGATGCGTGCCACTCTCATCACGCTCACGCCCTGAAGCGTTCCGCCGCAGGTGATGTTTTTCAGCTCGATGAATCTTCTCTCGCAGCGATGCGCCAGAAGAGGAAGGCTCTTGCCGTCAAGCGTAAAACGGGTTTCGCTCTCGAGGCAGGCCTTGGCGGCGACCGAATACTTTTCGGTCAGAAAATCCAGTTTTTCCTGCAAATGTTTCATTTCGGATGTCCTCCTTACAGCATTTTGATTCTGGGCTTGTATTTTTCCAGATAGGCGGCGTTCTTTTCGTCACCGCCGGGGGTATTGGCGCTCGACCAGACGGGCGGGGTGATGCCGCGGTCGATGCACTGCTTCACACACTCGATCTCCAAAAGATGAGCGATATAGAAGTCAATGATGTTCGAAACGGGGGCGATGGGCGTGTCGAGGCCCGGCACGTTCACGACCGCGTCACCGACGGGGTTGAAGTCGTCGATGCAAACGTCGGCATAATCGAAGAGATTGGTCTTGTTGGGGTGACGGATGAAGTGATCCGCGGGCATCTCGTCCTGCCAATAGCGGCTGGAGATCGCGATGATCTTGGCCCCTCTCTTCTTGGCCTCCATGGCGGCGTCGATGGTGGCGGGGTTGATACCGATGTTGTGGAAGATGATGAGAAGATCCCCTTCCTTGAGATCGTAATACTTCATAATGGCGCTTCCGTAGTTGACGGTTCTCTCCAATTCGAGGTATTTCAGCGCCTGATTGAATACGGAAAGACCCGTTTCCATCACGGGGTTGATGCAGGAAAGGCCGCCTGCGCGGAAGAACATTTCTCCCATACACAGCGTGGTGTGTCCGCCGCCGCCGTATACGCTGATCAGTCGGTCCTCGGCAATGGCGTCTGCCATCAGCTTGCCTGCCTTTTTGATGTTTTCGGACTGGGTATCGTTGACCTGCTTGAAGTTTTGCATCAAGCTCTCAAAATAGCCAAAATCATTCATGGTTGAGTATCCTTTCTACTTCGTTTTTATATGGGATCGCTCCGAGCACGTAGCGTCTGGTAACGCTGATGCCCGACGCGACCGTTGCGATCCTTGCGGCCTGCTTCATTTCCATCCCGTCGGCAAGACAGGTGGCCAGCGCGCCGTTGAAGGTATCTCCCGCACCCGTGGTATCCACCGCCTGAACGGGCAGAGCGGAAACGATGCTTCCGTTCACCGAGCAGCCGCGTTTTCCAAGCGTTACGATGACGTTTTGGAAGCGATCGGGGTCGATCGCGGCGGCCTCCTGCTCGTTGGGCGTGACAAGATAGACCTTTTTTGCCGTCTCATCGTCGATCGGGGCGATCGGCGCGGGATTGAGGATCACGCGAACGCCGCTCTCGGCGGCGATCTCCAGCGCGGCGCGGTTGACCTCGGGGGGAACCTCATGCTGTAAGAGAAGAAAATCGCTTTTTTTGATCTCATCCGCAAAGGCGCGCACGTCCTCGACGGAAAGGGCTGCGCCCTCGTACTCCGTCACGCGGTTGTCACCGTCGGAATCGGTCAGAATAAAGGCGAAGGTGGTGCGCTCGCCCGCCTTTTCGGCAAAATGGGCACAAAGCCCCTCGGCGGCGGCAACCTCGCGGCACTTTTTCCCGTCGGCATCCGAGCCGATGGCGGCGAGAAAGGAGACCTGCGCACCCATTCGGGCGGCGGCGACGGCTTGGTTGATCCCCTTGCCGCCGATCTCCTCGTAGACCGAGTCGGCCACGAGCGTTTCACCCGGTCGGTGGAAATGATCCACCGTCAGAAACACGGAATTTCCGCAAATTCCGATGACTGCGATCCTTGCCATATTCCCTCTCAAAGGTGCTTGATCCGAGGCAGATACGCCTGAATCAGCCCGCGGTTGTACTCGGCACCGCCCTCGACGTTGCCGCTTCGGTAAACGGGAAGCGCAGCTCCCTTTTGCGCGGCCAGAGCCGCCGCCTCCATCAGAACCGATTGAAGGATAAAGGAGCTGGTTGCGGTGGAGACGCTGCCCATCTTGCTTTCCGCACCCGGAATATCAATCACTGCGTCTCCGTGAGGAACGCAGTTGTCGATGTAAAGGTCGGCGTTGGCGTACAGCATCTCATCCTTGGCGCGATCGGCAAAATACGCGCCCGACACGACGGCGATATTGCGGATGCCGCGGGCGGTGGCGCACTTTGCCATTTCGACGGGAACGGCGTTTTTACCGGAAGTGGAAACGGTGAACAAAATATCCTTCTCCGTTAAAAGGTAGCGATCGAGGATGTTCTCGGCAATGCCCGACATCCGCTCCATCTTACTGCTCTTGGCCGCGCCGTTGTGAAGCATCAGGTCGGTGTCCAGCATCGCGCTGACGTTGGCAAGCCCCCCTGCGCGGTAAAAGCAATCCAGCGCGATCAAATGGGAATGTCCACAGCCGAAGAGATACACGATGCCGTCGGCGAGGATGGTTTCGGAGACCATCCTTGCCGCTTCGGCGATCTTCTCCCTTTGCGTTTCGCGGATCCTCTGCAAAAGCGAGACGATCCGGTCGCAATAGGTATCGAGAATCATTTCTTCAAAACTCTCTTGTAGTTTCTGCCGATGTTGTCCCAAAGCTCGATCGGATCCTTGGCGGCAACCGAGGTGCCGTAGCCGCCGCGGTAGGTCCAGGTAGCAAGGCGGTCAACGCCGAGCTCCTCATACATATCCACGACCTTGTCGATCTGCTTGAAATCGTCGGGACGCTTGTTGTAGCCCATCAGCCAGCGCTCGGATTCCTTGCCGTACTTCTTGGCCATGGCAACGGTGCGCTCGGTGATCTCGCGGAAGAAGCTCTCGGGCAGAGACCAGTTGATGATGGTCGTGGAGAATACGTCGAAGTAGGGGCAGGCGGCAACCATGTCCCAATTATCGTAGCCGCGAAGCTCGGTGACGTAGTAGCTGTTGAGGGTTGCGTGGACACAGCAGGTGATCTCGAGCTTGGGGTTGATCTCCTTGAGAACGCGAGAGGTGTCGGACAGGGTGAAGAGAGCCTCTCTCCAACGGAACTGCTTGACGTCGTCGTTCATAAACTTGGGCATTTCGTAGCCGTAGTACTCCTCGAACTTCTTCATACATTCGGGGCAACGGCAGGCCCAATCGTCACCCGCGCCACCCGTGATGGAAGCGTAGGACTTGGGGTATGCGTAGTGAGGCTCGTCCCAGAAGAAGCCGTCAACCTCGGTCTCTTTGGCGAGCTTGACGCAAAGGCGCTTGAAGTAATCGCGGAAGGAGTTGGTGTTGAAGCAAGCGGCGGGAAGAACCTCGCCGGTGTAAGCGGAGACCTGACGGTGATGGATGTTGTTTTGCAGGAAAAGGCTGACCTGCTCGCCGCCAAAATACTTACCGATGCCCCAGGTGTCGGCCAGAACGCGAAGGCCAAGCTCGTGAGCGGCCTTGACGATGGCGTTGATATTGGGGAACCAGAAGTCCATATCAAACTCGGTGATGGCGAGAATGACCGTGTCACAGCCGTGCTCCTTCATCTCCTTGAAATCTTCGATTGCGTGCTCGACGTAGCCGAGGCCGTAGTAGCTGACTGCAGTATGCTTGATTGCCATAGTTTGTTTCTCCTTTTCGTTGTTTTGTTTTGATTTGGATTGATTGCGGTGCCGCAGCACAAAAAAATCAGATCAGGTACCGATGTGGTAGTCGAGAATGTCGATCTCCTGCCAGCCGGCGCTCTTGAAATCGCTTCCTTCGTAGGAAACGCGACGCCAGATGGTAGCCGCCTCGGTCGAACCGATGCCGCTGGCCTCAGACCAGGTGTGAAGGCTCGCTCCGAGCAGCGACGCGCAGGTGCGGACGCTGACCATACGGTCGTGGAGCGTGTGCCAGGTGGTCATCATCAGACCGAAGAAGTTGTTCTCACGGATGGTGTCGATATAGGCCTGATAGTTGCTCTTCACGTGCCAGGGAGCACCCATGACGTCGTAGCCCGTATCCTTCAGACTCATCATCGTGGGAATGGGAGTCTCGGAAGTGCGGTACTGCCAATCGACCATGACCGTAGCGGGATGCAGGGACTTCTGCATCATCTCGACCTCTTCGGGACGGCAGGAAGCGGTGATCTTTTCAAAGGTGTCACGCGGGAGCATCATATCCATCCATACCATCGGACGGCGACCCTCGGCGACGACCTGACTGGTCAATTCGTTCAGGAATTTGGGAAGCTTTTTGCGCTCCTCGTCGCAGAAGGTGTAGAAATATGCCTCGTCACAGCCGACGTGCATATATTCACCCTCGCCGAACAGCTCGTAAAGCTCGTGGCGGATGTTTTTGAGAAGCTCCTTGGTGACGTCGGAATTGATGTTCCAGTTCCAGCCGTCGGGCGTGAACAGCTCCTGCAGACGGGGATTCTGATCGAGCACGACGTGCTTGCCGTGACGCACGCGGCAGGCGGCGGCGTGACCGAGCTGGTTGAACATCGGGATCGGCTCTACGCCCATCTCGCGAACCTCGCGAAGCCATTCACGAACCTGCGCCTTGGTAAAGGACGCCTCGGGCCAAGCCAGCTCCTTCAGGCAGTCGTACTGCAGGGTGCCCCAGAACTCGATGACCACGTGGGTATATTGACAAAGGCCGATCAGGCGAAGCAGGCGCTTGATAAAATACTCGGTATTGTCGGGGAACACGCAGATATGGATCATACGGTTCTTCATCACGTAGTGGCTTTCTTCCTCGCAATGCTTCAGGCAGAATTTGCCGTCCAGATACTCGATCTTCATCAAAAGGGCAAAATAGCCGCGGACAAGGCCGTTGTAATCCGCTCCGACGACGGCGGCGCCGTTCTCGTCGATGCGAATGGAAAACTCCTTGCCCTCCGAAAGTGCGGGCAGGGCGGTGCTTCCGAGGACGAACGTGCAATTTTCACCCTCCTGCACCGTAAGAGCTCCGTCTCCGAGACAGAAGCGCTCCCAAAGCGTTTTCACGGTGGAATTGTTCATTTTTCGGTCGGCGCGGACGGTCGTCTTTGCCTCTAATACATAATAATCTTTCATTAGTATCCCCTCCTTATCTTAAACATACTGCAACTCGCCCCCTTCGACAACCCATTTTTCAACACAAAAGGTGGACAATTCAACACTTGATTTTTTCCCGATGCGTGTTATAATGGTTCGGGGGGGTGAAAAAATGCTGTATCACGGAAGCAATCCCATTTTAAAAATCGCAGGCGTGGAGCACATCCGCTGGAAGAGCGGGTATTTCGTCGTGCCGCCGCGCTCGTTTTCCGCGCTGGCCTTCCGCATCAGCGGCAAGGCGGTCATTGAGCAGGGCGCCAAGACCTATCGCATCGGCACGGGAGAGCTTTTGTATCTGCCGCAGAATATGGCCTATACCGCCGATTACACCGATACGGAAATGATCGCGGTGCATTTTTACACCGAAAAATCCGACCGAAGCATCGAGCGCTACCCCATTGCCTCCGCCGAGGAGCTTTACCCGCTCTTTCGCGAGCTGCACGCGCTCTGGACCGACAAGGAACCGGGGTATATGGTGTACGCGATGGCAAAGCTCTATCAGATTTTGGGCACGGTGCTGGAAAGCGAGACCAAGACCCGTCTGCCTGCCCATCTCCTGCAGGCCGTTTCGATCCTTCACCGCGATTTTCGCAATCCCGCGCTCTCCATTCCCGCCATCTGCCGCGACGTGGGAATCAGCCAGACGCAGTTCCGTCAGCTGTTCAAAAAGCACTACCGCAAAACGCCCGTGGATTACATCACGCATTTGCGCTTGGAAAACGCCCGCAGTCTCATCTCGGGCGGGACGCCCATTGAGCTGGCGGCCACGGAAAGCGGCTTCAACGATCCGAAGTATTTTGCCCGCGTGGTAAAAAAGACCTTCGGCTGTACGCCGCGCAGCTTCAAGACCTTTGCCCGATAACGCAAAAGAGGCACGCCCCGCAATGATGAGGTGCCGTAGCGAAGGTTTTGAAAACAAGTGGTAAAGACAATCGGTATGGTATATTGCAGAAAACCTAAAAAATATATTTGCAGGAAACTGCAATGAAATCATTATTTGAACAAATGGGTGGCACTTATCGTAAGGAAAACGGTTATCTTATTCCTAATTTAACTTTGCCCGAAGAAGAACAAGTCGAAATCGGCGTGTGGGGTCAACGGCATTTAGAGTATATCAAGCATCATCGCAAAGGTCTTTACATCTCGTTGGTTATCGGTTGTGAACTCAATCGATACCTTGCGGACATAAATAAACAAGCGAAAGAAATGTTTGATACGCTTATCTCACAATATAAAACCGCCGAAGGTATCACCGAACAACTAAAGGCGAACAACCAAATGCAGTGGGTTGGTCAGATGAACAACATCCGTTGCAGAGTCACAGAAATTGTAAACAGTGAACTAATTTACAAATAAACAAAATGGAAAGGCATAGCGTTTTAAGCGCTATGCCTTTCTATTTTGCAACAGCTATCTTCTATTTTGATTGTCGAGTAATTTCTTAAGTTGAGCATTTTGCTACTCGGTGCCTTTTAATTGCACTTCGGTAATGTGTAGTGCTTATATTTGACCTCGATGCAAATTTTAGTTTTCTCTTTTGGCACAGTTTATTCCTTTTTCACGAGCAAACTTCATGGCTGCTGAACCGGGGTCACAGTAAATCGTGAGATTCTCGGGCGGAGCATCATAAGTTACTTCGACCATTTTATCTTTACGCATTTCGTTTCCTCGTTCATCGTACACCTGTCTGCCATATTCATCCTTTACATCGTATGTGGTTTTTTTGTTAACCTTGCCATAAAAAATGTTGCCGATTTCGGTAATCTGAGAAGGAATGGTTATGCTTGAAATAGTAGAGTCATAGCCACCATTGAAGAAAATTCCGTCTGAAAGGACTGCAGAACAACCTTCTTCAAAAATCACATCAACTTCACCATATGCCAAGCCCAAATTTTCAAATGCATTTTCACCGATAAAGGTTACACTTGCGGGAATGATAAGCTTTAAGCAATTTATTCCTTTCAATCCCTTTGCACCGATAGTTTTTAAACCGCTCGGCAATCTAAATTCTTCAGCTTCAAATTCTGGGAAACATCCAGCGAAGCCGTTATCCCCAATAGTTGTTATTGTTTCAGGCAAAGAATACAGAATAAGTCCTGCATTATTAAAGGCGTTTGCACCTACAACTGAAAGGTTGATTGGAAATGTGATTTCTTCCAATTTTTCGCAACGACAGAACATATTTGCAGGTATTTCTTCAAGTTGCTCGGGAAGAACTGCGGATTGCAATTCTTCACATTCATAAAAAGCGCCTTCCCCGATTTCAACAACTGATGAAGGAATTTTTATGTTTAATATTTTTGTTTCAGCGAAGCAATATGCACCGATTTTTTCTAAAGATTCCGGTAACTCAACAACTTCAAGGTCCGGGCATTCGCTAAAGGTCTTAGAGCCTATATATCGGATACCCTCTGAAATTTTTAGATTTGTGAGTGTTCCTAACTGGAAGAACACTTCATCGGCTATGCCCACAATGCGGTGACCGTCAATTTCAGCGGGAATTTCCATGCTTTCTTCCTCAAAACCTACAAATTTTGCAACCTCATACTCACCGTCTGCAACCTGATTAAGCTCTACGTCTACAACTTGAGAATACTCAATCGGCACAACCTCCTTGACTACAGGCTGTTCAGCAGTTGCAGTCTCAGCACTCTGAGATGAGTTGTTGTTTGAGGACGTAGTTGCAACACTATCTAAAGCATGTTTTGCAACTTCCTTTGCCTTTGCCTTTAATTTGTCAAATAATCCCATTTTTGTTTCCTTCTTTCTTTGTTTTATTTTATATTCATTAACGCTGACAAAGCGCTAAATAAATACCTTAGTCATATTCTATGGTTTTACCGTCAGAAAACCTGATAGAGGTTATATCAAACTCAACAACGTAATCATCAAAATCAGCAGTATACAATTGTCTTGCAGTATCATCCGAATAAACTGTGAGTTCCCAAGAATACTTACTGCTTTTACCACGGCGCAGAGCAATTGGGTTGCCCGAAAACGAAACTGCGGTATCTACAATCACTTCTCCGTTATCGTTAATAAAAGCAACTATACCCTCTATCGATTCTATATCCTTTGCCCCGTCATTTTTAAGTGTAACCGAGAAGTTAAAGACATACCTATTACTGTATTCCGTGAGGTATCCATTTATTTGCGGAACAAACTCGACTGAAATATTATCCGCAGAATAAACCGCTTTTTCTTTTAAGTTATTACCCACTATCACCGCAACAATGATAATCAATATCACAATGAAGATTGGGAGCTTTCTTTTCTTTTTTACTGTTGATTGTTTTTTCTCTTGGGGCTTGGGTTGATTTTTAACTGCTGTTTGATAGAGCTCCAAACATTTTTCAGCATTTTCTCGTGACTGTTCGTAATCACCCAATGAAATAAAGGTTTCGCGAGCTTTGTTTATCTGCTCCGGAACAAAGGAATTCATATACTTGAGCGCCGAGGAATATAGCCTTTCGCATCTCAATTCTGCAGCACGGTTTCTGCATTCCTTTGCCCTTTGCTCAGAATCTAAAAAACCCTTGGCTTCATCAAACAACATAGCAGCCATGGTAAACATGTTTTCACTCACTGCCGTATCCATAACTTGTAAAGCATGTTGATATTTTTCAACTGTTTCTACTGTTGTTTGCTCACCGTCACAAATTATTTCATTATCATCTATTGCTTCCAGTTGAGTTCTGCCACAGGAATCGCAAATATAACTAAATTTTTCTTTATCAAAAAGTATATTACCGCCGCAATTTTTACAGGTTAAAGCCACCAGCCGCACCTCTTATTTTAATAATTTACATTTTGTGTTTCGGTCTTCAATCAAAATAATCAGTTCTTCTCCAAGAGAGGTCGCTTTTTCGCTGTTTTCACATATCGCATTTTCAAACTCTTTAAAACGAACTGTGATTTGTGATTCTATAGAACTAAGAGCGTCATTACTCACAGGATCGCTGTATCGGATTATTTCATATATTTTTTTGGTTATCTCTTTTGCCTCTTTTGTTTGTGCTTTTGACATTAAGGTAGTGGCATCGGCAGTAAGCATTTTTATGAACAAAGTTTTTGATTTAGTTTTTTCGCCAATATTACTTACCGTTTCGCTTACAACGGATGCGTTGATAATAGCTATTGCTGTGAAAGCTAAAATAATCAGACAAAAAACGATGCCAACCCAAACCGGTATAGCGGATATTGCCATTGTTAATCCTGCGACAATAAGCATTATCACTGTGCCAACAAAACTAATGGAGATTAAGGAGAAGTTATAGAAAAACTTCTCTGCATTTTCTGCTTTAAATGCTAAGTTTGCGCAGAATAATTGACCTAAAAATGCCAGAGTTATGAAAATATAACCTGCCCAGAAATTAACTTTCATTTCATTGGGAACTATAAAAGCAATGATGTTAAACGTGAGCAAACATATTGCCCAAATGCCAATATAGGATTTAAATGTTTTCTTCACCGACTACACCTCCCGTTTGGTTCCGCATTTGGGGCAAAACTTGCCTTGACGTTCAAAAATGTATCCACAATTTTTGCAACTGTTCTTTTTTTGAATGGGTGAACCGCATTCTTCGCAAAACGCTGCGTCTGCATTTAATTTCGCACCGCAATTTTCACAGAAACTTTGAATGCTTGGTGCAGAAGTATTTGTTACTGAACCTAAAGCATCATGCATTGCACCGCCTACCATACCGCCAACAGTTCCGCCGATTCCTGACATAACACCAAGTCCAATACCCATGTTGGTGAATTCACCGACGCCCTCGTTTTGAGCAGCATATTCAGCAACATCAAAGCCTCGTTCTTGACCGTAAGTGTATCCTTCAGTAGCACGTTTTTC
>JAZRZQ010000107.1:0-4343 GCA_045601445.1 Eubacteriales bacterium
ACTCCGGCGGCGACGATTGGAAGAGAACCGACCGTCAGCGCATCATCATCGGCAAGGTCATCGACAAGGCCAAGACGCTCTCGCTCGGCGAGTTTGACAAGCTGCTCGATACCTGCCTGCCGCTCGTGACCACCAACATCCCGAAGAACACCCTCGCTCAATACGTCAATTCCGCCTTTACCTACATTTTCTACGAGCGCGAGAGCTTTGCCTTCCCGATGAAGAGCTGGTCGTATCAGACCATCAACGGCATCTCGTACATCGTTCCCAATTACGAGGTCAACTGCCGCGCTCTCTACGAAAAGATCTACGGCACTCCCGCACCTTGATTCTCTTCAGCCCGACTTCTGTGAAGCTCGGGCTGATCTTGCTTTTGCCCGCGGCAAAATGCGACGGCTTTTGCTTGACAAATTCTCATTTTTTGATACGATGAACCCGAAAGGAGGAGTCAGATGAGCACACAGCTTTCCGAAAAAAAACAAAAAGCACTTCGCATCGGCCTGACCGTTCTGTCCTGCCTTTTGGTTCTCGCGCTGGTGATTTGGGGCGCCTTGGAATGGATCCTCGATCATTATCTCGATAAGATCAACATCGTCACCACCGAGGAGGAGCTGATCTTTGCCACCGAGACGCTCACCGATCCCTCGCTTCCCGAAATGACGCAGACCGAGCCGTTGCCGACGCTCGACGTCCCCGAGGCAGGGGGAACGAACGAAAAAAATCTCCCCTTGATCTGCAATACCGACAAGGTCACGAACGTGCTTCTGTTGGCGACCGACGCGCGAGGAAATGAGGCGGGTCGAACCGACGTGATGATCCTCTGCTCGCTCAACCGCGAGACGAACAAGATCGTTTTGTGCTCGCTGATGCGCGACATTTTGGCCACCTATCCCTCGGGTAACGCGGATAAGCTCAATCACGCGCACGCCTACGGCGGCCCGACGCTGACGATGCAGGTGCTCAAGGAGACCTTCAACATCCAGGTCGACCGCTACGTCAAGGTCAATTTTCATTCCTTCGTTTCCGTGATCGACGCGCTCGGCGGGGTGGATCTGTATCTGAGCGCCGACGAGGTCAAGATGCTCAATGCCATTATGACCGGCTATAATCGTCTGATCGGTGTCGATATCTACGACGGCGCGCTCCCCGTCAAGGCGGGCTTGACGCATCTGAACGGAAAGCAGGCGCTCGCCCACGCACGAAACCGAAGCATCGGCAACGATCAGGGAAGAACGAACCGTCAGCGGCAGATCATCTCCGCCGTGCTGCAAAAAATGAAGGGGCTGTCCCTTTCCGAGCTTGACGCGATGCTCAACCTTTGCCTGCCGATGGTCACGACGAATCTGCAAAAGAGCGAATTAAAGGAGCTGATCCGCTCCGCGCCGAGCTATCTTTCCTACGAGATCGTATCCACCGCCATTCCGCAGGCGGGAATGTATTTCAGCGGAATGTATCGCGGTATGTGGGCGATGCAGCTCGATCTGGAGCAAAACTGCCGTTATCTGTATGAGGTCATCTACGGCAAGAGCCCCGACGCATAACAATATAAAAATACTCCCCTTCCTTGTGGCAAAGGCCACGTGGAAGGGGAGCTTTTCTTTTGTTTGTTATACGCGCTCGATGAGAGCGGAAACACCCAGACCGCCGCCGCAGCAGGAGGAGATCAGACCGAACTGACCGCCCGTGCAAAGGAGCTGGTGCAGGGCAAAGAGGGTCACGCGGCAGCCGGAAGCGCCGTTGGGATGACCGAAGGCGATCGCGCCGCCGTTGGGATTCCACTTTTCAAGATCAATCGTGCCGCCACCGAGCTTTTCCATCTCGGCAATGACGGCAAGGTTCTGTGCCGCGAAGGCCTCGTTGCACTCGAACACGTCGATATCGGAAAGGGAAAGGCCCTTCTTTTCAAGCAGCTTTAAGTTGGAGTAGGCCGGACCGATGCCCATCAGCTTGGGATCGCAGCCGACGTCCGCGCCGCCGACCCAGCGGGCAAGAGGCGTGTAGCCGAGCGCCTTGGCCTTTTCCTCGCTCATCAGAAGAAGGAATGCCGCACCGTCGTTTCGGCCGGAAGAGTTTCCTGCGGTGGAAACGCCGCCCTCATTGATGGCGGGGAGCTTGGCAAGTCCCTCGAGCGTGGATTGGGGACGGGGATGCTCGTCCTTTGCCACGATGATCTCGGGCGTTTTCTTGGTGGCGGGAATGACCACGGGCATCAGCTGGGCGTTGAGGAAGTCGCCTTCCATCGCGGCCTTGGCGCGCATCTGGCTTCTGAGGGCAAATTCATCGCAGGCCTCGCGGGAGACGCCCCAGGTCTTGGCCATCAGATCGGAGACCTGAATCATAATCAGATTGTCCTCGCGGGCGGGGGCAAGGCTCGGGGTGATGGCGCTGGGGGGGATCATCTTGTAGGGCTCAACGGCCGTGGAAAACTTCACGTAGCGCTGGCTGAAGGTTTCACCGCCGCCGACGATCAAAACGTCACTGTCACCTGCGGCAATGGCGCGGGCCGCGTGGTTCAAGCAGGCGATGGCAGAGCCGCACTGCATCTCCACCGCAACGGCAGAGGTCTCGTAGGGAAGCCCCGCCTTCAGTGCCGCAAAGCGTGCGGGGTTGGGGCAAAGCGCGTCGCCGTTGGCGCTTCCCAGATAAACACCGTCAAGCTCCTTGGGATCGAGAGCCGTGCGCTCCATCAGCGCGCGGATGACCATCGCGGAAAGCTCGACCATGTGAAAATTGCGAAGCCCGCCGCCGAGTCGGCCGAAGGGGGTACGCAATCCGTCTACAATCACAACGTTTCTCATAATACTACCCTTAAATTTCAAAATATTTGGTTTTTGCTTTCGCTCAAACCACACAGAGTATAGCACGAAAGCGCTTTTGTGTCAAGATTTGGAATGATATTTCGCCATATTCTTCAAAAAAAGAAGAAAGTCCTCGCTTCGGGATGCCCGAGTCTGTCGGAAGAATGAAATAAAATTTCAAAATATTTGCTTTTTCGGTTGACACTTCCCGACAAAAGGGCTTATAATGGTAAACGTAAGAAAACCATAAAGGAGATCAATGCCATGTCAAAACCCTTGGAAGGAATCCGTGTGGTTGACCTGACCACCTTCGTCGCCGCTCCGAGCTGTTGCCGTCTGCTTGCCGATCTGGGCGCAGAGGTCATCAAGATCGAGCATCCGAGAGGAGACGGCTGGCGCGAGTTCGGCATCAACTACAACGCTCGCTTCAGCGATGAGGAAAACCCCGTTTTCGACCTTTACAACTCCGGAAAGAAATTTATTTCCGTTAACTTAAAAAGCCCCGAGGGCAAAGAGGTGCTGGATAGGCTTCTTTCCCGCGCGGATATTTTCGTCACCAACAACCGTATGGATGCGCTGGAGCGGCTTGGCCTGCGCTACGAGGACATCAAGGATCGCTACCCGCGCCTGATCTACGCGCTCGTGCTCGGCTACGGTGAAAAGGGGCCCGAGGCTTCCGCGCCCGCCTTCGATACCTCTGCTTTCTGGACCAGAAGCGGCTTCTTGCGTGATATGGCCCCCGTCACGGCGGACTATCAGCCCATCTCGCCCCCCTCGGGTGTCGGCGATACCGTTACGGGCTACAGCCTTTTGGCGCAGATCTGTGCCGCGCTGTTCGGGCGTGAGCGCAGCGGCAAGGGCGATTACGTCCGCGCCGGCCTCTACCATCACGGCATCTTTACCAACGGCACGATGGAGATCATCACCCAGAAGCCTTGGGGCAGAACCTATCCCAAGAGCCGACTGGAGATCGGCCCTCCCGGCGGTGCGTATCAGTGCCTCGGCGGGGATTGGCTTTTCATCGCCAACGGTCAGGCCAGCGTGGCCCTGCCGAAGATGTTCCGTATGATCGGCCGAGAGGATCTGGTGGGAGATCCCCGCTTCTCCGACCGTGACTCGCGCGCGGCCAACGCCGACGAGCTTTACTACATCTTTAAGGACGCCTACGCCTCCAAGCCCGTCGAGGAATGGATGGAACTGGCCAAGGTGTTCGACCTGCCGCTGGTTCGAATGAATCACTTCTGCGAGGTCACCACCGACGAGCAGGCCTGGGCAAACGGGTATCTGGAAAATATGGTCTGTCCCAACGGCGAGAGCGTCGTGATGCCCAACAGCCCGATCCGTATGGAATCGGTCGGTGAATTGAAGACCACCCCCGCCGCCAAGGTCGGCGCGCATACCGCCGCGGTGCTTGCCGATTTGGGTTACGACGCGGCACAAATCGAAGAAATGGAAAAGGCCGGTGCCGTTTACACCGGAGAAAAGGAGTAAATCATGGGAAGCTTGAAGGATAAAATTGCCGTCGTTACCGGTGCCGGAAAGGGC
>JAZRZQ010000108.1:0-7245 GCA_045601445.1 Eubacteriales bacterium
CTGGTCGTAGTGATATTTTATTCGCCCTAAAAACTGTCCGTAGGACAATATCACGATGCGAAAGCATCATATCACTGCGAAGCAATATCACTCGCCTTTGGCGAATAAAACTGCGAGACTTCCTTATGAGAAGTCTCGCAATAGGCACTTCTTTTTTTTACCCGTTTTCCCGCCTTGCCGTTGAAAAGAGAGAAACGCTTCGAGGGGCTTGCAACGGAAAAAAAGCTGTGGTATAATGCAAAATAGAGACGAAAAAGGGAGAGCCCCTTTCGCTTGATGCAAGGAGAACCAATCCATGAAAACAATGACTTTTTCCGGAGGGATCCACCCCGAGGAGCAAAAGCTGACGGCCGACTGCCCGATCGAGAAAATCGGCGCGGGCGATACGGTTTCCGTTTTGCTCTCTCAGCACATCGGCGCTCCCGCCGTCCCCTGCGTTGTTGTGGGTCAGCACGTGAAAAAAGGAGAAAAGATCGCCGAGGCCGCCGAGGGGCTGTCCTGCCCCGTTCACGCGAGCGTTTCGGGCACGGTGCGCGCCATCGGGCCTGTGGATACCGCCGACGGTACGGGCGAGGCGATCACCATCGAGAACGATTTTCGCGAGGAGTCCTGCCCCGATGCCAAGCCCTTTGAGACACCGCTTGCCAAGGCAGACGTGAGCGAGATGATCGCTTTTATCAAGGAGAAGGGCATCGTCGGTATGGGCGGTGCGACCTTCCCGACCTGGTTTAAGATCCAAAGCTCGCGCGGCTTGGCCGAGTGGCTCGTGGTGAACTGTGCCGAGTGTGAGCCGTATCTGACGGCCAACCACCGCCTGCTGTTAGAGTACGGTAAGGAGCTGCTCGACGGCGTTCGGATCCTGATGCGCGTGTGCGGTGTGGAAAAGGCCGTGTTTGCCATCGAGGACAACAAGCTTGACGCGGCCCGCCATATCCAATCTCTTCTGCCCGAGGGCGAGGGGATCTCGATGGCGGTGATGAAAACGAAATATCCGCAGGGCGACGAGCGCCAGCTCGTCAGAGCGCTCTTCGGGAGGGAGATTCCCAAGGGAAAGCTGCCTGCCGATGCGGGTGTTGTGATCTTCAACGCCGAGACCTGCTGGGCGGTGTATCGCGCGTTCATTCTGGGGCAGAGCGTGGTCGATCGCATCGTAACGGTGAGCGGAGACTGCGTCAAGTCCCCTGCGAATCTTCTGGTGCCGATCGGCGTGAGCGTTCGCGAGGTTCTGGAGCGCTGCGGACTCTTCTCGCACCGTCCCGACAAGATCATTTCGGGCGGCCCGATGATGGGCAAGGCACTTTGGTCGACCGCGATCCCCGTTTCCAAGGGCGTGGGCGGCATTCTTGCCATCCAAAGTCCCGCGCCGGAGCATTCCAACTGCATTCATTGCGGCCGATGCGTCCGCCATTGCCCGATGCATCTGATGCCGCTGGAGCTGTACCGCTCGGTGCAGCAGCAGAATTGGCGCGAGGCGAGCGATTACAGCCTGCTCTCCTGCAGTGAATGCGGCTCCTGCACCTTCTCCTGCCCCGCCAAGATCCCGATTTTGCAAAACATCCGCATCGGAAAATCGGTGCTGAGAGGGATGCAAAAAAAGTAGTAAGGAGTTATTATGGATCATTATCGCGTCAGCGTTTCGCCGCACGTACGGCACGAGGACAGCACCCGTTCGATCATGACGGACGTTTGCGTTGCTCTGACACCCTCGCTTCTCTGGGGAATTTATCTGTTTGGAATGCGCGCGTTTTCCATCACCGTCATCAGCGTGCTTTCCTGTCTCTTCTTTGAAGCGCTCTCTCAAAAACTGATGCGCCGCCCCGTGACGGTCTCGGACGGCTCTGCGACGGTGTCGGCGCTTCTTTTGGCGATGAATCTGCCCGTGGCCGTGCCGCTTTGGGTCGTGCCGCTCGGTGCGTTTTTCGCCATCGTCATCACCAAGCAGCTCTTCGGCGGCTTGGGAAAGAACTTCGTCAATCCCGTTCTTGCGGCCCGCGCCTTTCTCTTTATTTCCTTTCCCTCTTATATGACCTCTTTTACCAGACCCGGGGTCTACTTCTCGCCGTTTCGCCCCAAGCTCGATGCGGCCGCGGTGGCGGATGCCGTCAGCTCGGCAACGCCCTTGAGATCGCTCAAGGAGGGCGTTTTGCCCGAGGCATCCCTGCGCGAGATCCTCGTCGGGGAATACGCCGGCTCGATCGGTGAGCTGTCTTCCCTGCTTCTTCTGCTTGGGTTTGTCTATCTGCTGCTTCGCCGCGTGATCTCGTGGCACATCCCCGTCTCGTTTTTGTCGACGGTGGCGCTTCTGAGCTTTCTGTTCCCCAAAGCCGCGCCCGCGTGGGAGTTTACGGTGTATTCGCTTTGCTCGGGCGGTCTTTTGCTCGGTGCGATCTTTATGGCGACCGACTACGTGACCAGCCCCGTCACGCGCGGCGGCAAGCTTGTCTACGGCGTCCTTTGCGGCGCGCTGACCGTTCTCATCCGTTATTTCGGCGGCTATTCCGAGGGTGTCAGCTTTGCGATCCTGATGGCCAATCTTTTGGTTTGGTATCTGGACCGCTGGTTCCGTCCCGCGCCTTACGGGACGCGCCGAGCTCTGTGGCGCAGAAAGCCGAAGGAGGAGACGAAATGAAAACGCCCTCTGTATGGAAAACCGCCCTTGTTCTGATTTGCATTTGCTCTCTTTGTGCCGCGCTGGTGGCAGGGGTGAACACCCTGACGGCCGACCGCATTGCCGAAGGGGAAAAACAGGCGCTCAAGGACACCATTTACGAGATCTTCCCCGAAGCCGCGGGCCTCGTGCAAACGCCTTTAGACTGCGCGCACGGCTCGGTGCAGAGCTTCTTTTCCTATACGGATGCCGAGGGCAAGACGGTCGCTTACGCGGCCGTGACCACGCCCAAGGGCTTTCAGGATCAGATTCGGATGTGCGTGGTGCTCACGGATGACGGTGAGATCCTCGGCGTGAGGGTGCTTTCCAATTCCGAAACGCCCGGCCTCGGCGAAAGAGCCTGCGAGGACAGCTATCTTGACGGATACAAGTCCCTTTCGGGCACTCTCGCATTCGGAGAGGGCGTAGATGCCATTTCGGGTGCAACCGTTTCTTCCCGCGCCGTGCTGACGGCCGTGAACGAGGTTTTGGAGCTGCACCGCAGTCTCGAGAAGGGAGGGGCAGTATGAAGCAGCTCATTTCCGTTTTCAAAAAAAGCGCGCTGGAGCAAAATGCGACCTTCGTTCAGCTTCTGGGAATGTGTCCCACGCTGGCCGTCACGACGACGGCGCTCAACGGCCTTTCCATGGGCCTTGCGGTGACGCTGGTGCTGGTTTGCTCGAATCTGATGATCTCGCTTCTTCGAAAGATCATCCCCTCTTCGGTTCGCATTGCCTCGTACATCGTCATCATCTCGGCGTTTGTGACCGCGCTTCAGCTTTTGGTCAAGGCGTATTTGCCTGCGGTGGATGCCGCGCTCGGCATTTTCATTCCGCTGATCGTGGTCAACTGCATCGTGCTTGGCCGTGCGGAGGCCTTTGCTTCCAAAAACGGGCCGCTGCTTTCCATCGTTGACGGGCTCGGAACGGGGATCGGCTTCGGTGTGGCGCTTGCGCTGGTCGGCTTTGTGCGTGAGGCGCTCGGAAGCGGAACGCTCTTTGCGGGTACTTCGTTTCAGATCACCTTGCCTGCCTTTGAGCCGATGCTGCTGTTCGTTCTGCCTGCGGGCGCGTTTCTGACGCTCGGCTTTCTCGTTGCCGCGGTAAATGCCATCCGTAATTTCCGCGCCGAAAGACGTTTTCGAAAGGAGAGAGGACAATGATCGCAAAGCTTCTTCTGGTGATCTTCACCTCGATCTTCATCGAAAACTACATTTTCACGAAATTCTACGGCGTGTGTCCCTTCCTCGGCGTCTCCAAGGAGCCGTCAACGGCGATGGGAATGGGCCTTGCGGTGACCTTTGTGATGACTGTCTCCTCGGCGGTGACCTGGCTTGTGTATCGCTATATTTTACTGCCGTATGAATTGCAGTATTTAAAAACCGTGGCGTTCATTCTCATCATCGCCGCCCTCGTGCAGGCGCTTGAGATGTTTTTAAGAAAGCTTGTCCCTGCGCTGTATCAGGCACTCGGCATCTTTTTGCCGCTGATTACGACCAACTGCGCGGTGCTTGGCTCGGCTCTGACCAATCTCTCCGATTTCGAGGGGACGACGGAGCATTTTCTCACCAGCGTTTGCTACGGCTTCGGCTCGGCGCTGGGCTTTATGCTTGCGCTTCTCATTTTTGCGGGCGTTCGCAAGCGCCTGGAAGGGGCAGACTGTCCCAAGGCCTTCCGCGGCATCCCGCTCGCGCTCATCAGCGCGGGGCTGATCGCCATTGCCTTCTCGGGCTTTACGGGAATTTCGTTTTAGGAGTCGGTATGGAGAATATTTTGTATGCTGTTCTTTGGTTCTTCCTGCTCGGCGGCGTTTTGGGTCTGGTGCTTGCGCTTCTGAATCAAAAACTGGCCGTCAAGGAGGATCTTCGCAAGGAGAAGATCGTTTCGCTTCTGCCCGGTGCGAATTGCGGCGGCTGTGGCCTTGCGGGCTGTGCGGGCTTGGCGGACGCCATCCTCGAGGGCAAGGCGCATCCGAGCGCTTGCGGCAGTCTCGAGCAGGAGGGAATGGACGAGATCTGCTCTTTGATGGGGCTTGAGACGGTCACGGCCGAGCGGATGATCGCTCACGTTGCCTGCTCGGGTGGAGGCAAGGCCAAGGAGAAATATATTTACGAGGGCATCCGCGATTGCCGCATCGCCGCAGGACTCGGCGGCGGCAACAAAATGTGTCCCAACGGCTGTACGGGGCTCGGAAACTGCGAGCGGGTGTGTGAATTCGACGCACTCCACCTCGTTGACGGGGTGGCTACGGTCGATCCGATGCGCTGTCGCGGTTGCAGAGCCTGCGCCAACGCCTGCCCCAAGCATCTGATCGAGATGATCCCTGCCACGGCACGCTACGCCGTGTCCTGCATTTCCCGTCAGAAGGGCGCGCAGGTGATGAAGGTGTGCGAGAGCGGCTGTATCGGCTGTAAAAAATGCGAAAAGGTCTGCGAGGTCGGCGCGATCCGTGTGGAAAATTTCGTCGCTTCGATCAATCAGACGCTTTGTACCGCTTGCGGAAAATGCGCCGAGGCCTGTCCGAGAGGGACGGTCAGACGCGTTTCGTAACGCCAAGGAAAATAAAAAAAGAACCCCGCAGATCGCTTTCGGTCTGCGGTTCTTTTTTCAAAAGGGGGCGGCTTTTTCCGTCGGAAAAAAATAGGACTTGCAAAAAAAGTCTAATAATGGTAGAATCTAAAAAAAGAAAGAGGGAGGGGCGAGATGCAGTTTTCCGAAAAGATCCGATTTTTGCGCAAGAAATATCGGCTGTCGCAGGCGGAATTGGGACGTCGCGTCGGGGTTTCCAATCGCGCGGTGTCCAAGTGGGAAAACGGCGAGGCCTTCCCCGCGACGGATACGCTGCTTTCCGTTGCGACCGTGTTCGGTGTCAATCTCGACTTCTTTTTGAAGCACGACGAGAAGGAAACGAAGGAGAAGGAGCGCGAGGCGGGGATGGAATCGCTTCGGGAATTATATCGGGTCGGACGCGGGCCGTCCAGCTCGCATACGATGGGGCCCTCGCTTGCGGCCAAGCTCTTTCGCGCCCGTTTTCCGCAGGCCACGCGCTTTAAGGCGGTGCTTTGCGGCTCGCTTGCCAAAACGGGACGCGGTCACCGCACCGACCGCTGTATTCAGGATGCGTTTTCGCCTTTGATGTGCGACATTGAATTCGACATCAAGACTACCGATCTCTACCACCCCAACACGCTCTTTCTCTCGGCCTACGAGGGCGCAAAGCGCGTGGGCTTCTGGGAGGTCTACAGCACGGGCGGCGGGAGCATTCAGATCAAAGGGGAAAAGAATCTGCGCCCCGAGCGGATCTATCCGCATTCGAGCTTTGCCGAGATCGCGGCGTTTTGTCGCGAGAGGGAAATGCGCCTCTGGCAGTACGTCGAGCGCTTTGAGGGCCCGCAGATCTGGGAATATCTGTCCCTGATCTGGCAGGCGATGCAACGGGCGATGAAGGAAGGACTTTCGGCCGAGGGCGTTTTGTACGGCGGTCTTGGCGTTCAGCGAAGGGCGAAGCATCTGTACCGTCACCGCCACATTGACGAAAATGCCGAAACGCGCGAAAACCGTTTGGTCTGCGCTTACGCCTTTGCCGTGAGTGAGCAGAACGCGGCGGGCGGACAGATCGTGACGGCCCCCACCTGCGGCTCCTGCGGCATTTTGCCCGCCGTTCTCAAATACGTCAGCGATAAAAGGGAGCTTGACGAGGTGGCGATCCTGCACGCGCTGGCTACGGCGGGGCTGATGGGCAATCTCATCAAGACCAACGCTTCCATCAGCGGCGCGGAGTGCGGCTGTCAGGCCGAGGTCGGCAGTGCCTGTGCGATGGCCGCGGCGGGACTCGGAGAGCTCTATCAGATGGGGCTTGACCAGATCGAATACGCGGCGGAGGTATCCCTTGAGCATCACCTCGGGCTGACCTGCGACCCGATTCGCGGTCTGGTGCAGATCCCCTGCATCGAGCGCAACGCCGTGGCGGCCATGCGCGCCATCAACGCCGTGAATCTGGCAAACTTTTTGACCGATTCCAGAAAGATTTCCTTTGACACCGTCGTCAAGACGATGTATGAAACGGGCAAGGACCTTTCGCACCGCTACCGCGAGACCAGCGAGGGCGGCCTTGCCAAGCAATATTTATCTTGATTGAAGGGGAAAAAGACGATGAAACGACTGATTTCTTGCCTCGCTCTGATCGCGCTTTTGCTGACGCTTTGTGCCTGCAGCAGTGCCGATCCGAGCCAAACGGCAACGGGAGAAAAGGACAAGCCCCTCACGCCCGTCGAGCAGCTTGCACTCTCATCCCAAAAAATGAAAAATCTGATGAGCGCCCGCTATAAGACGACCGTTTCGGGCGACGTGACGGTCACGGGGGTCACCACCTCGCGCATCCGTCACAGCTACGACGGCTACTCCTACCTGCAAAGCCGTTCGGACGGAAAATGGTATTACGTGGACGGCGTTGCCTTCTTCTCCGACGCCAAGGGCGATTGGCGTGCCTCGATGACCACCCGTGAATTTCAGGTGCTTCTCGAGCAGGCGACCTACCCCATCCCCGCCGCCTAAGTCGGATCGTAGCCATGTCGTTCTGTGAGCCAAGGAGTTGAAAAA
>JAZRZQ010000109.1:0-7964 GCA_045601445.1 Eubacteriales bacterium
ACCATAGCTCATTGCAATCTCAGCCAGGGACTTCTTCTTAGTTTCCTTACCGGAAGCTGCAAACTGTGCAACCTGACCGATGTTGGAAGCCTTGGAAGCCTGTCCACCGGTGTTGGAGTAAACCTCGGTATCAAATACCATGACGTTGACGTCTTCGCCGGAGGCAAGAACGTGGTCCAAGCCACCGAAGCCGATGTCGTATGCCCAGCCGTCACCACCGAAGATCCAGATGGACTTCTTGGAGAGGTAATCCTTTTCGGCAAGGATCTTTTCCTTCCACTCGTTTTGGCAGGGGCAAGCCTCCATCATTTCGACGAGAGCGGCGGTTGCCTTTTCGTTGGCGGCGCCGTCATCCTTGGTGTCAAGATATGCCTGAACGATCGCGCGCTTGTCGGGATCTTCCACACCCTCGAGGAACTTTTGGACGTAGCCGATGAGCTTCTCGCGGATGGTCTTCTGACCGAGGTGGATACCAAGACCGTGCTCGGCGTTATCCTCGAACAGAGAGTTGGCCCAAGCGGGACCGCGGCCGGTCTCGTTGTTGACGGTGTAGGGCGTTGCGGGAGCGGAGCCACCCCAGATGGAGGAGCATCCGGTTGCGTTGGAGATATACATTCTCTCACCGAAGAGCTGAGTAATCAGTCTTGCGTAAGAGGTCTCGGCACAGCCTGCGCAAGAGCCGGAGAACTCAAGCAGGGGCTGCTTGAACTGGCTTCCCTTGACGGTCTTGGCGTTGAACAGTTCCTTCTTCTCGGTGACGTTTGCTACGCACCAATCGAAGGGAGCCTGCTGTGCGGACTGGGTTGCCTGAGGAACCATTTCGAGTGCCTTCTTCTCGGGAGCACCGTCCTTCTCGGCCTTGGCGGTGACGGGGCAAGCCTTCACGCAGAGGGTACAGCCCATACAGTCAAGGGGAGAGATGGCCATCGTGAACTTGTAGTCGGTCTTTACGACGGGCTTTGCGCAGAACTTGGTTTCTGCGGGAGCGGCAGCGGCCTCCTCGGCGGTCAGCGCGAAGGGACGGATGGCTGCGTGGGGGCAAACGAAGGAGCAGTTGTTACACTGAATGCAGTTTTCTGCGTGCCATACGGGAACGGAGACGGCTACGCCGCGCTTCTCGTAAGCGGCAGCACCCTGCGGGAAGGTACCGTCGGCACAATCGGCAAAGCAGGAAACGGGAAGGCTGTCACCGTTCATCTGAGAAACGGGCTCGACGATGGTGTTGACGAACTTCACCAGATCCTCTCTCTTGCCGGTAGCGGCTGCCTTTTCGGGAGCGGTGTCGATGTTCTTCCAAGCCTCGGGAACGGCGATCTCGACCATAGCGTTAGCGCCGGCGTCGATGGCCTTGTAGTTGAGCTCAACGATGGCCTCGCCCTTCTTGATGTAGGACTTGTAAGCCATCTTCTTCATATACTCGATGGCCTCGTCCTTGGGAAGGATGTTGGCAAGAGCAAAGAAGGCGGACTGCAGAACGGTGTTCTTAACCTTGGGGTTGCCGATCTCTTTGGTAGCGATGGAAGTGGCGTCGATGGTGTAGAACTTGACGTTGTTCTTGGCGATGTAAGCCTTTACGTCCTCGGGCAGGTGAGCGTCAAGCTCGTCTTCCTTCCACTGGCAGTCGAGCATAAAGGTGCCGCCGGGCTTCACGTCCTGAACGATCTTGTAGCCCTTGAGGATGTAAGAGGAGTTGTGGCAAGCCACGAAGTTTGCCTTGGTGATGTAGTAGGGGCTCTTGATCTCCTGATCGCCGAAGCGAAGGTGAGAAATGGTGACACCGCCGGTCTTCTTCGAGTCGTACTGGAAGTAGGCCTGAATGAACTTGTCGGTGTGGTCACCGATGATCTTGATGGAGTTCTTGTTGGCACCGACGGTACCGTCGCCGCCCAGACCCCAGAACTTGCAGGAGATCGTTCCTGCGGCTGCGGTGTCGGGAGAGGGCTTCTCCTCGAGAGAAAGGCCGGTCACGTCGTCAACGATACCGATGGTAAAGCCGTTCTTGGGCTCTGCGGCATCGAGGTTTTCATATACGGCGAAGATGCTCTGGGGAGGCGTATCCTTCGAGCCGAGACCGTAGCGGCCGCCGACGATCTTGACGTCGTTCTTGCCTGCGGTAGCAAGCGCGGTAACAACGTCGAGGTACAAGGGCTCACCGAGGGCGCCGGGCTCTTTGGTTCTGTCAAGAACGGCGATCTTCTTGGCGGTGGCAGGGATGGCGGCAATGAGCTTATCGGCACGGAAGGGACGGTACAGGCGAACCTTGACAAGGCCGACCTTTTCACCCTTGGCGTTGAGGTAGTCGATGACCTCCTCTGCCACGTCGCAAATAGAGCCCATGGCGATGATGACCTTTTCGGCATCGGGAGCACCGTAGTAGTTGAAGAGCTGATAGTTGGTACCGATCTTCTCGTTAACGGCGTTCATATACTCTTCCACGATCTCGGGAAGGGCGTCGTAGTAACGGTTGCAGGCCTCTCTGTGCTGGAAGAAGATGTCACCGTTTTCGGCAGAGCCGCGGAGCACGGGATGCTCGGGGTTGAGGGCGCGGGCACGGAAGGCGGCCAGTGCGTCCTTATCGATCATATCCTCCAGATCCTTGTAATCCCAAACGGAGATCTTCTGGATCTCGTGAGAGGTGCGGAAGCCGTCGAAGAAGTTGAGGAAAGGAACTCTGCCCTTGATGGCGGAAAGGTGTGCAACGGCACCCAGATCCATAACCTCCTGCGGGTTGGTATTGGCGAGCATGGCAAAGCCGGTCTGACGGCAAGCGTAAACGTCGCTATGGTCACCGAAAATGTTCAGCGCGTGGGAAGCAACACAGCGCGCGGAGCAATGAATGACACCGGGGAGAAGCTCGCCGGCGATCTTATACATATTGGGGATCATCAAAAGAAGACCCTGAGAAGCGGTAAAGGTGGTCGTGAGAGCACCGGCGGCCAAAGAGCCGTGAACGGTACCTGCGGCACCTGCCTCAGACTGCATTTCCGTTACTTTGACACGCTCTCCGAACATATTGCGAAGATCGTTCGCAGACCAAGCATCGGTCAATTCTGCCATCACGCTGGAAGGAGTGATGGGGTAGATGGCTGCCACTTCGGTAAACGCATAAGATACGTGTGCCGCAGCGGTATTACCATCCATGGACATTTTCTTTCTTGTTACCATGACGATAAATTCCTTTCTGTGTTTTTGGTTTATCTCCAACTAAGGATTATATCACCTTTTCTTTCTTCTGTAAAGGAAAAACCGTTCGATTTTTTGTTTTTTTTCACACTTTTTTCAGGAAGATAAGAAATCTTTTGCATTCTCTGTCATTTTATGTTAGAATGGGCTTACTACTGTTTGGGAGAAAAAATATGTTTGTCAAGACACTGTCTGCCGCCCATTGGGCGCTGGAGGGCTTCGCGGTCGAGGTGGAGGCGTTTTTCGGAAGAGGACTGCCCGCCATCGACATTACGGGGCTGGCCGACACCGCCGTGAAGGAATCGCTCGGGAGAATCCGCGCCGCGGCGCAGTCAAGCTCCCTGCCCCTGCCGCGCGGGGCGGTCACGGTCAATCTTGCCCCCGCCGACCGAAAAAAGCAGGGCAGCGGCTTTGACCTGCCGATCCTGATCGCGCTGCTTTCGGGAACGGTTTTAACCAAGATCCCGCTGAACGGGCTTGCCTTTTTCGGCGAATTGGGGCTGGACGGGGCGCTTCGCGGCGGTGCGGGTGCGCTGTGCCGTGCCGTGGCCGCCAAAGAAGCGGGCGCGCACACCCTCTTCGTTCCCGCGGAAAACGCCGCGGAATGCAGTGTGGTCGAGGGGCTTTCCGTCCTCGGAGCAGAGAGCGTTTTGCAGGTGATCGACCATCTGACGGGAAAAAAGGCCATCGAGCCCTGCCGCTTCGATTGGGACAGCGTAAAGGAGCGAGCCGAATGCGCGGTGGATTTTGCCGACATCAAGGGACAGGCCATTGCCAAGCGGGCGATGGAGATCGCCGCCGCGGGCCATCATAACCTGCTGCTCGTGGGGCCGCCCGGCAGCGGAAAGAGTATGCTTTCCAAGGCGCTGCCCGGCATTTTGCCGAAGATGCAGTTCGACGAGATGCTCCGCACGACCGCCATTCACTCCGTCAGCGGAACGCTCCCCACGGGGACGGCGCTTCTGACCGAGCGGCCGTTCCGTGCGCCGCACCACACGATGAGCTTTGCCGGTCTGGCAGGCGGCGGCGCCGTCCCTCAGCCGGGCGAGATCTCCTTGGCGCACAACGGCGTTTTGTTTTTGGACGAATTGCCCGAATTTGAAAAAAGAAGCCTCGAGGTGTTGCGTCAGCCCTTGGAGGATCGCACGGTGACGATCACCCGTGCCGCCTGGAAGACCACCTTCCCCGCCGACTTTATGCTCGTGTGTGCGATGAACCCCTGCCCTTGCGGCTATTGGGGCGATCCGACCCACAAGTGCAGCTGTACGAAAACGGCAGTGGAACGCTATCTGCACAAGATCTCCGGCCCGCTTCTGGATCGAATTGATATGCGGGTCGAGGTGCCCGCCCTCTCCTTCGACGAGCTTCGCTCTGAGACCCGTGCCGAATCGAGCGAGGCGGTGCGCGAGCGAGTCAACCGCGCGCGGGAGAGAGCAAAGGAGCGCTACCGCTCGATCGGTGTGCGCTGTAACGGGGCGCTCTCGGGCGCACAGACCAAGGAATTTTGCCAAATGGATGCAGAAGCCGCGACGGCGCTCGAGGAAAGCTTTACCGCGCTGGGGCTGTCGGCGCGCGGGTACGACCGCATTTTGCGCTTGGCCCGCACCATTGCCGATCTCGAGGAGGACGAGCTTATCCGCGAGGGACATATTTTGGAGGCTCTGCAATACCGCGTTTCGACGGAGAAGTATTTTTTATGAAAAAGCTGTTTGTCCGCTCGGAGGAAAAGCTCCTTCGCGCGCTGGATAAAAAAACTAAGGTGGCAAATCTTGCCCATCGCCTTTCCGTGCCCGAGACGGATCGGCTTCTGTCCAAAAAAACGCGGCGCGGCTTTCTTCTGACAACGCAAAAGAAAAATCGCTTTGCGCTGTACGGCACGATCCTGCGCGCCGAGCGCCTGAGAGCGGGAGAATACCGCATCCGCTTTACCCGACCGCTTGTCAGCGGAGCGGCGGTGCTTCTGCTTTCGCTGTTTCTTTTGGCGGCGGGGCTGAGCGTTCTTTTCAGCGAATTTTTCTTTTCGCTGTTGTTTCTCCTGCCCGCGATCCCGCTTGTCCTTTCGCTGTTTTTCTTTTCCGAAAAGACCAAAAAGCACCTGCTGAAGGCCGCCGCGAGCCTTGGTCTGAAGCCGAAGGAATAAAAAAACTGCCTTAGGGAGACTTCTCATAAGGAAGTCTCCCGGTTTTATTCGCCTTGCGGCGAGTTCTATTGCTTCGCAGTGGTATTCGACTAACGTCGAGTGGTATTTGCTTCGCAAGTTTTGGTGGCGAACAAAATATAACTAAAACCACAAGGTTTTAATATCACTTTGCCGAAAGGCAAAATATCACTGTGAGACCTGTCTCACAATATCACTTATCGTTCTTATCTTTGAGATAGGTTAATTTTAAAGTATATCACTTCATTACGCACCTTTTGAAAGTGCGTAACCCACTATGACACTTTCAAACTGAAAGTGTCAATTTTATATAAAAACAAGTAGGGAGAACACTTCTTTATGAAGTGTCTCCCTATAGGCAGTTTTTTCGTTTTGTGTTTTTTTACTCGTCGAGATTCTTTTCCATTTCGGCTTGGATCTCGCTGTCGTAGGAAAGAAGAGGCTTGACGTCCTGTTTCTTTTTGATCTTGCGGTCGATGAAGTTCTTGGTGATCTTATAAACCAAGGGAGACAGCGCAATGACGGCGATGAGGTTGGGGAACATCATCAGGCCGTTGAAGGTGTCGGAGATGTCCCAAGCCAGCGAAGAGGTCATCACCGCACCGAAGAGGATCGTGACGATATGAATGATCTTAAACACGACGGTGCTCTTCTCGCCGAAAAGGTACTCCCAAGCCTTGGTGCCGTAGTGAGACCAGCCCAGAACGGTGGTGAAGGCGAAGAGGAACATTGCGACTGCGATGAATTTTTCGCCCAGATCGCCCCAGGAAAAGACCTGATTGAAAGCGCCCGCAACAAGGGTGGCGTCGGAGTAGCCCGAAAGGATCTCGCCCGTTTGGGTGTTGTACGCACCCGAGGTGAGAATGACCAGCGCGGTCATCGTGCAGACGACCATCGTATCGGCAAAGACCTCGAAAATGCCCCACATTCCCTGCTGAACGGGCTCCTTGACGTTGGAGTTGGAGTGAACCATAACCGAAGAGCCCAGACCCGCCTCGTTCGAGAACACACCGCGCTTAAAGCCCTGCGTCATCACCTTGCTGACGATCACGCCGATGCCGCCGCCGACCACGGCCGCAGGCTTGAAGGCGTGGACGAAGATCGCCTTGAAGGCGGGGAGAATGCCGTCGTAGTTAATCCCGATGATAACAAGGCTGCCCACCACGAAGGCAACGACCATAAAGGGAACGATCTTTTCGGCAAAATTGGCAATTCTCTTCAAGCCGCCCAGCACGATCAGCGCGGCAAGTACCATCAGAACAACGCCCAGAAGCAGATTATACAAACTGACACCGCCGAGCACCTCGATCGAGGAGAGCGCCTGCACGTCGAACGCGCCCGCCACGTTGGCAACGATCTTGTTGACCTGACCCATCGAGCCGATACCGAAGCTGGCAAGCAGAGTGAAGATCGAAAAGAGGACGGCAAGAAGCTTCGAGAGCTTTTGAAAGAAGAGCTTGCCCGTGGAATGACTCAATTCAAAGCGGCCGAGGCCGTCGGTCAGATAATACATCGCACCGCCGGACCACTCGCCCTTTTCGTTCTTGCGGCGGAAATAAATACCGAGGGTGTTTTCGGCGTAGTTGGTCATCATACCGAAGAAGGCGGCGACCCACATCCAGAACACAGCGCCCGCACCGCCCGTGCAGATCGCGGCGGCGACACCTGCAATGTTACCCGTACCGACCGTTGCGGCCAGCGCGGTGCAGAGTGCCTGAAACGGCGAGATCGAGCCCTTTTCCTTGCTGTGGCCGATGACGTTTTTGGCAAACAGGCTTCCGATGGTGCTTTTCCACCAAAGCTTTACGTGAGAGAGCTGAAAGAACTTCGTGACGCAGGTGAGCAGGATGCCCGTGCCGATCAGAAGGATCAGACCGACCTTGCCCCAGACATAGCCGTTGACAAAGTCATTGATTTTTGTGATAATGTCCAGCATTTTATCATGCCCCTTTCAAAAACATAAAAAAAGACTGCGCGGCAACGCACAGTCCCAAACAAAAAGACGCAAGAAAAAAACAAACCGGTTCTTTGTCCTTTTGCCTGAGAGATTAGCGCGATGCGCCTTGCACCTTCGGCACTCAATTCAATGAGCTTCTCCAAAGTTCTGTCAGATCACAGTCTTCATCCCGTTCGGGAAGCCTGAGAGTGTTACTCCTTCGGCTGCCGTAGCATTTCCTGCGACCGTCATACAGAATCCAATTTTCGACCAATTATACACAAAGAGATCCCAAATGGCAAGCGTTTGACAGAAAAACATTGTTTTTGAATGCAAAGCGCGCTCTTTTCGAAAATAAATTAAGCATTTGCGAGCATTTTTCGAAAATACCTCTGAAATAAATTTCAAAAAACAGGTTGATTTTCTGTTTTTGTTGTGTTATAATCGCAAAAGACGCCGGAATGATGGAATTGGCAGACGTGCTGGACTCAAAATCCAGTGGTAGCGATACCGTGCGGGTTCGACCCCCGCTTCCGGCACCAGAAAAACCGACTTGTTTCGACAAGTCGGTTTTTCAACTAAATCCACCCTTGCGGGTGGGTGAAATCGTCTTCGACGATGAAATCCAACTTCGTTGGGTGAAATCCGCCTCGACGGCGGATGGGTGGATTTAATTTCATCTGAGGC
>JAZRZQ010000110.1:0-27407 GCA_045601445.1 Eubacteriales bacterium
ACCGCTCTTCTATGGTAAGATGTTGGTAGTTCATACAAATTCTCCTCTGTTGGTTTATTGGTTGGTAGCTTTATTCTAACATGGATTTGTATGAACTTCTATTTTTTTCTTCTGTTGCACTTGATAGTATAACTCACCAAAGCGCAAAAAAAAGAAGCGAAGATTTTCGCTTCTTTTTTGATTGTCGGCTTACAAAACAAAGAGGAAGATGGTCAGAAAATGAAGAATGCAGGCAAACAGAACGAACAAATGAAAGAGAGAATGGGCGTAAGGGAGCTGTTTTTTCTTGCTGATGGCATAGATCACGGCGCCGATCGTGTATAGAACGCCTCCGAGAAACAAAAGCACCATTCCGGTATTGCCGACCGAACGGATGGTATCGCGAAAGCAGATCAGAATACACCAGCCCATCGCAAGATAGGAAACCATGGAAAAGATGCGAAACCTGTGCATATCAATCGCGGTCAAGGTGATCGCCACGATGGCGGCGCACCAAACGATCCCGAACACGACCCAAGCCATAACGGGATTGACCGTGCGCAGACTGACCAGAACGATCGGCGTGTACGTTCCGGCGATCAAAAGGTAGATCGTGCAGTGGTCCAGCACCCGAAAAACCTTTTTGGCCTTAACGGGAACAAGCCCGTGATAAAGGCTCGACATCGTGAACAGCAGAACGATCGAAAGCCCGTACACGGCACTGCTGACCACCGAATAGTCAAGACCGTTTTGCACCGAGCGAATCAAGCACAAAATAAGCCCGATGATGCCGAGTCCCGCGCCGACGATGTGGGTTACCATATTACAAATTTCCTCCGCCCGAGAGTAGGACGGAAGGCTGATACGTTCTTTCAAAGCTTTCTTCTCCCCTTGATTTAGTTTTCAATACTATATTATATACTTTTTGATTCCATTGTCAAGAGGTTTCAGTGAACTTTTGCCTTGACGAAAGATGATACTTTTGCTATAATAGGCTGTCTTAACAGCTATCATTTGAGCCTGCCCGCAAGCGATGCGGGATTTATTTTTTTTTGAAAGGATCCTTTTATGCTGAAGCGCTTTCTTTCTTATTATAAGCCGCACAAATGGCTTTTCACGCTGGATATGCTTGCCTCCTTTTTCGTGGCATTTCTCGGCATTATCTATCCGATCGTCACGAGAGTGATGCTCGGAGATCTGATCCCAAATCAAAAATGGGACGAGATCCTCCTCTTTGGAGCCGTTCTGCTTCTTCTTTACGCCGTTCGAATGCTGTTGAATTTCTTCATTCAGTACAAGGGCCACGTGATGGGAATCCGTATGCAGGCACAAATGAGAAGTGACCTGTTCAATCACTTGGAAAAGCTTCCCTTCTCCTTCTTCGATGCCAACGAAACGGGAAAAATCATGTCCCGAATGACAAACGACTTAAAGGACGTGACAGAGCTGGCACACCACGGGCCGGAAAACGTCATCATCTCCTCGATCTCCATTCTGGTCTCCTTCATCTATCTTGCCACCATCAACCGGAAGCTGTCTTTGATCATCTTCTGCTGTGTGCCGCTTCTTCTCGTGATCTCCCTTATCACGCGAAACAAGATGCGCACGGCCTTTGCGCAAAACCGTGAGGATATGGCAAAAATCAACGGTTCTCTGCAAAGCAGCATCGCAGGCGTCCGCGTCACGAAGGCCTTTACCAACGCCGAAAAAGAAAAAGAGAAATTTGAAGACGGAAACCGCGCCTTCGTTCACTCCAGCCGCGATGCTTACCACGCGATGGCTGTCTTTCACTCCTCGACCTCGTTCGTAACGGATATCTTCAACGTCGTTATGATTCTGGCAGGTGGTATTTTCCTCTATCGCGGGGAGATCACGCTGGCGGATTACTCCGCTTTTATTGCCTCGGTCGCGGTCTTTCTCAATCCCGTCAACACCCTCATTCGCTTTATGGAACAGTTCCAAAACGGAATCGCCGGCTTTGAGCGTTTTCTCGCCATTCTCGATACCGACCTCGAGGTAGATCTCCCTGACGCAAAGGACGTGGGAACACTAAACGGAACGGTCGAATTTCAAAACGTATTCAGCCGATACGACACGGGTGACGAGGTGCTTTCCGGAATTGATTTTACAGCCCATAAGGGACAAACCTTCGCGCTCGTCGGCCCAAGCGGCGGCGGCAAGACCACAATCTGCCATCTGATTCCCCGTTTTTACGAGATTCTGAAGGGGAATATCCTCATTGACGGCATCGACATTCGCTCTATGACGCGCGCTTCGCTTCGAAAGAACATCGGAATCGTTCAGCAGGACGTGTATCTTTTCAACGCCTCCGTTCGCGACAATATCCTCTACGGCAATGAGGCGGCAAGCGAAGCAGAGATTCTTGAGGCGGCGAAACGAGCCAATATCCACGAATTTATCTCTTCTCTCCCGCAGGGCTACGACACGGTCATCGGAGAGCGAGGCGTTCGCCTTTCCGGCGGACAGAAGCAGCGGCTCTGCATTGCACGCGTCTTTTTGAAAAATCCTCCCATTCTCATTTTGGATGAAGCAACCAGCGCGCTCGACAACGCAACGGAGATCCTCATTCAAAAATCGCTCGAGGAACTCAGCCGAAACCGCACGACCATCGTCGTGGCACACCGTCTTTCCACGATCAAGAATGCGCATCAGATCGCCGTGGTCGCCATGGGAAGGATCATTGAGCAAGGCACGCACGATTCCTTGATGAATCAAAACGGTCTTTATCGCAAGCTCTACGAGCAGCAATTCCGCGCAGAGGAATAAAGCATAAAAACAGCGGCACACTCCACGGAGTGCGCCGCTGTTTTTGATTTTGAGTCAAACGGGATCTCAGGCCTTCTCGGTTTCGGCAAGGATCATATCGCGGTAGGCATCAGCGATCTTTTGAAGCGTCGCTTCGTCCTTACCGCCGACCGCCTTCCCGTCAAGCTTGGTGCAACGGGACATCATAGCGGTCGTAGACATTATGATGATCTCGTCGGCATCGAAGAGTTCCTCAACGGTAAAGGGGCGGATCTCTACGGGGATTCCGATCTTCTCGCAGATGGCAAGATAGTGCTTGCGCGTAATGCTCGGAAGGATGAGATTATCGGTGGGTGGGGTGATGAACGTGCCGTTTTTCACGATGCTGACGCCGCTGTGCGAGCCCTCGGTCACACGGTCACCTCGATGGAAAATAATCTCGTAGCAGCCCTTTTCCTTCGCTTCCTGCTGACCGAGAACGTTCGGGAGAAGGTTGAGCGTTTTGATATTACACATATAAAAGCGAATGTCCTCGCCCGTGATCGCACAAACCTCGGTTCCGAACTTTTTGAAGGTAGTTGGCTTTAAGGTAAAGTAAAGATTGGCGGGAACGTTTTCGGGAAAGGCGTGATTGCGAGGCGCGGTGCCGCGCGATGCCTGAAAGTACAGAACGGCCTCGGGAATGTCGTCGTCAAGCATTCCGAGCAGCTCCAGACAAATGGCGCGAACCTCGTCCTTGGTCTGCTGCAGGTTCAGACGAAGCAGCTTTGCATTGTCAAAAAAGCGATTCAGGTGATCCTCCAGACCGAAGCAAACCTTGTTGCGGACGGTTGCCACGTCGTAGATGCCGTCACCAAAATAGAAGGCACGGTCATCGGCGGGGATGCGTGCTTCCTTCACAGTCGTTACGGTTCCGTTGTACCAAGCGATTTCTCTCATTTTCTCTTCTCCTTATGATATTCGTGATTGTTTTTCGGGGGAAAATCTTGGGGCTTGAAAAATTGGTAATAATAGCATTTGAGCATTCCGTTATAAAGCTTTCGCACCTGATCGGCACGTCTGCCGTAATGCCGCTGAAAATTTTCATCCGAGGTGATGACGTAGATCTGCCAGCGATCGAGCCTCTTCCAATGCGCTCCCATGGCAGAATATAGCCTGTGGGCTTCGGCTTCGGTTTCCAACCTCTGACCGTACGGCGGATTGCAGACGATCGTTCCCTTTCGGCCGTGGGTTTCGATGCCGAGAGCGTTCTTGGGGAAAAAGCGGATGCAATCGGCAACGCCCGCATTTTCGGCGTTGGCCTGTGCCATCTCGACCATGGCGGGATCAAGATCACTCGCGAACGCTTCAAAGCCCGTCTTTTTGACCAGATCCGCGGCCTCCTCTCTGGCCTCGGTCCAGATGGATTCGGGCAGATCGAGATACGATTCCGCCAAAAAGCTGCGGTTTCTTCCCGGCGCGATGGAGTGCATCATCATCGCCGCCTCGATTGGGATCGTTCCGCTTCCGCAGAAGGGATCCCAAAACAGAACGTCCTCACGCGGGCGAGCAATTCGGCAAAGCGCGGCGGCAAGAGTTTCGCGAATCGGTGCTTCTCCCGCCTGCAAGCGCCACGAGCGCTTATACAGCGCGTCTCCCGAGGTATCAATCATTAGGGTAGCAACATCCTTGAAGATGAAAAACTCGATCTGCATTCGCGTTGCTTCCTCGGTAAACCAAGTGATGCCGTATTCCTTCCCCAAGCGCTCGACCACCGCTTTTTTGACGATGCTCTGGCAGTCGGGGATGCTTTTGAGTTCACTTCGGATCGAGTGTCCCTTGACGGGAAAGGCGTCGTCGGGACCGATCCAACGCTCCCATTCAAGCTTCCGAACGCCCTGAAACAGCTCCTCAAAGCTACGGGCGGGAAAGGAGCCCATTCGGATGAATACCCGTTCCGCGTAGCGAAGCCAAAGATTGCACCGCGCGATGCCGGACAGCGGAGCGGTAAAGGTGACGCGCCCGTCCTGCGTTTCGAGCCTTTGATAGCCAAGGGCGTCGATCTCTTCTCCGACGAACTTTTCCAGTCCGAACAGGCAAGTGGCAACCAGCGTTACGTACTCTTGCATATTCACCTCTATTTGATGCGGGTTCCGAGCTTTTTAGAATACTCGGCACGGAAGGCTTCGAAGCGATCCTCGTCAATGGCTTCTCGGATCTTTTCCATCAAATTGTTGTAGAAATAGAGATTGTGAAGCACCGCCAAGCGCTGACCGAGTGCCTCCTTGGCCTTTAACAAATGGCGGATATACGCACGGGAATAGCGACGGCAAACGGGGCAATCACACTCGGGATCAATCGGGAGCGGGTCGCGCTCGTAGCGATTATTGTTCAGGTTGATAATGCCTGCGTGCGTAACCAGATGCCCGTGGCGGGCGTTGCGGCTTGGCATCACGCAGTCGAACAGATCGACGCCGCGCCAAACGGCTTCAATGATATTCTCACAGGTGCCCACGCCCATCAGATAACGAATCTTATCCTTCGGTGCAAACGGCTCTACCGCCTCGATGACGTCATACATCACCTCGGCACTTTCCCCGACGGCAAGGCCGCCGATGGCGTAGCCGTCAAGATCCATCTCGACAATGCGCCTCATATGATCGATGCGAAGATCGCGGTAGACCGAGCCCTGATTGATGCCGAACAAAAGCTGGTGCGGGTTGATGGTATCCTCGAGCGAATTCAGACGCGCCATCTCTTTCTTGCATCGCTCCAGCCAACGCACCGTACGCGCGGCGGCCTCTTCAGCCTCGGAGCGGGAAGAGGGATTTCCGATGCACTGGTCGAAGGCCATGGCAACCGTTGAGGCGAGGTTGCTTTGAATCTGCATACTCTCCTCGGGACCCATAAAGATCCGTTTTCCGTCAATATGACTCTGAAAAACGACGCCTTCGTCGGTAATGCGGTTCAAAGAGGCCAGAGAAAAGACCTGAAAGCCGCCGCTGTCGGTCAGGATCGGCTTCGACCAATTCATAAAGCGGTGCAGGCCGCCCATTTCGCGGATAACATCATCGCCCGGACGAACGTGCAGGTGGTAAGTGTTGGACAGCTCGATCTGACACTTGACCTGCTCCAGATCATCGGCTGCGATACCGCCCTTGATGGCGGCACTCGTGCCCACGTTCATAAACGCAGGCGTCTGAACGGTGCCGTGAACCGTTTCAAAAACACCGCGACGGGCGCTTTTTTCCGTTTTTAAAAGTTTAAACATACCGATTCCTTAAAAGGTTTTCACGTGGCAAAGAAAGATCGGCGTCTGATCCGCCTCTTTTTCTCCGACGACCAAAAAGCCCCCGTCACTCTCGTAGGCCGAAAGGGTCAGAAGGTCACCGAGCCTTGCCTCGTGCTGAAACGTCAGATGCATTTCGCGAATTTCAGGTTGACCGATCGGCAAAAGATCGGTGGCAAGATCCGCGTAGTTACAGTTGTTCAGATGATTGTTCTGATCGAGCATGGATGCGTAAACGCGGCGGGTATCCGTCGCGAACGGGCTTTGCTCTTTCGGCTTGAAAAGGCGCATACACTGCACCCCCTCGGACAGATCGTCAAAAAACGGAAGATCGCATCCGAAGGCAGAGGCACGCAAAAGACTTCTTTTTTCAAAGTCAAGCAACGCCCAAAGGCTCATCGCTCTCATACAAACGCCCTCGTCGTCCGAGAGGATGAAAGAGCGCGGGAAGGTCGCACCGTGCGTTTCGTTCGCGGCACTTTGAAGCTGCATCGGAATCTCCCCTTTGACCGGACGGGAAAAGACAAGCGCCATTTTAGACACAACGAACGCCATATTTTTTTCTCGCATATCCTCATAGGTAACGCCGAAGGAATCAAGATCCTCCCGCGCACATTGCTGCATTCTGCGAAGAATGGCGCTGGGGCGTACAAAGCCCGAGGGCTGAAGGTCAAAGCTCAGAAAGCGAAGCGTTTCGTTTCTCATACTTTACTCTCCAAAGATGGGTTGTTTTTTTCTTATTACCGTGTTATAATAAAACAAAATAAGACGATATCAAATGACTTCTCAGCCATTATAATACGGAAAGGTCGTTCTGTCAAAGGATTTCCTATGAAAAATCAAGATTTTGTTCATCTTCATCTTCATACCGAATATTCCCTTTTGGACGGTGCGTGTCGCATCGACCGTCTTTTCCGTCGCGCCAAGGAGCTGGGGCAGTCTGCCGTTGCCATCACCGATCACGGCGTCATGTACGGCGCCATTTCCTTCTACAAAGAAGCAAAAAAGGAAGGGATCAAGCCAATCATCGGCTGTGAGGTCTACGTTGCTCCCAGATCGCTTGCGGACAAGGACCCCCGCCTGGACCGCGAATACGACCATTTGGTACTGCTTTGCGAAAATATGACGGGGTATCAGAACCTCATTCGCTTGGTTTCCCTCTCCTTTACGGACGGCTTTTATCAAAAGCCGCGCGTGGATCTGGAGACTTTGGCGTCTCATCACGAGGGACTCATCGCGCTCTCCGCCTGCCTTGCGGGCAGAATCCCGCGCCAGATCCTCGCCGGAGAGATGGAAAATGCCAAAGAAAGTGCCCTTCAGCTAAAAGAAATTTTCGGAGAAAACAACTTCTTTCTGGAATTACAGGATCACGGCATTGCCGATCAGATCAAGGTCAATTCCGCACTGATCTCCCTTTCCAAGCAAACGGGAATCCCTTTGGTCGCCACCAACGACGTTCACTATTTAAGGAGCGAGGACGCCAAGAGCCACGACGCCCTTCTTTGTATTCAAACGGGAAAGATCCTTCAGGATCAGTCACGGATGCGATTTGAAACGGATCAGTTTTATTTAAAAAGCGCCGAAGAGATGGCGGAGCTGTTTCCCAATCATCCCGAGGCGTTGGAAAACACCGTCCGTATCAGCCGGCGCTGTACGCTGGAGTTCGACTTTACCGACGCACATCTGCCGACCTATAAAAACCCTCTCGGACTGACATCCGCAGAGTATTTAAGACAAGAGGCCACACGCGGGCTTCGTCAGCGCTTAAAGGAGAGCGATGCCTTAAATGAAGAGCCCTATTGGGAGCGGTTGGAATATGAATTGAAAACCATCGAAGAGATGGGCTTTTGCGATTATTTTCTCATCGTTGCCGATTTCGTCGGGTTTGCTAAAAAAAGAGGCATTTACGTCGGTCCGGGACGTGGCAGCGGCGCGGGCAGTTTGGCCGCTTGGTGCCTGAACATCACCCAGCTTGATCCGATCCGCTTTGAGCTGATCTTCGAGCGCTTTCTCAACCCCGAGCGCGTCACCATGCCGGACTTTGACATTGACTTTTGTATGAACCGTCGGCACGAGGTCATCGAATACGTTGCGGAAAAATACGGTACGGATCACATGGCGCAGATCGTGACCTTTACCACGATGGCTGCCCGTGCGGTCGTGCGCGACGTCGGACGCGTGATGGGGCTTCCCTATTCCGAGGTGGATGAAATCGCAAAGCGCATTCCGCGCTTTTTGGATATGACCCTTTCCCGTGCGCTCGAGGATGATGCCGAGCTGGCGCAGATGTGTCAGACGGGTGTAAAAAAAGAATTGATGCAAATCGCACTCGCGCTCGAGGGGATGCCGCGCAACGCCTCCATTCACGCGGCAGGTGTCGTCCTCACCGACCGCCCCGTTACCGAATACGTTCCCTTGGCCGTCAACTCCGGATCGGTCGTGACACAGTACACGATGAACGAAATCGCCGATCTCGGACTTCTCAAGATCGACTTTCTCGGGCTACGGTATCTGACGATCATCCGCGACTGTGTAGATCTGGTGAAAAACCGCATTCCCGATTTTGACATCGAACAGATCCCCGAGGACGATGCCGAAACTTACGATATGATCTCCCGCGGAGAAACGGCGGGAATGTTCCAGATCGAATCCTCCGGAATGAAGTCGCTGATGCTCCAGATCAAGCCTCGTAATTTAGAGGATGTGACAGCCGCTATCGCGCTGTTCCGCCCCGGTCCGAAGGACTCGATCCCCCGCTTTTTGTCAAACCGTCGCTCCGGAAAGGACGATTTCAGCCACCCCAAGCTCCAAAAGATCCTGCAGAGCACACACGGATGTATCGTGTATCAGGAGCAGGTGATGCAAATCTTCCGCGAATTGGCCGGCTATTCCTTCGGCCGCGCGGATATCGTCCGTCGCGCCATGTCGAAAAAGAAAAAGGACGTCATGGAAAAGGAGCGTCAGATCTTTCTTCACGGCGACCCCACCTCGTCGGAATGCGAGGGAGCGATAGCCAGAGGCATTCCCGAAAAAACGGCTGAGGCGATCTTTGACGAAATGGCGGAATTTGCCAAATACGCCTTTAATAAATCCCACGCGGCAGCGTATGCTCTGCTCAGTTATCGCACCGCCTATTTAAAATGCAAATTTCCCAAGGAGTATATGGCCGCGATCCTGACAAGCCAACTCGGAAGCGACAAATACGCCTATTATTTTGCGGAATGCCAGCGAATGGGCATTCGCATTCTGCCGCCGGACATCAACGAGAGCGGGTTTTCCTTCTCCGTTTCGCGCGATTCGATCCGCTTCGGTCTGATCGGTGTCAAGAGCGTGGGCGAGGGCCTGATCGGCGAGATCTTTTCCGAGCGCAGCCGCTCTCCGTTTTGCTCCTTCCCCGATTTCATCGAACGTATGCGCGGCAAGGGGCTGAATAAAAAAGCCTTGGAAAGTCTTGTTCTGTCCGGTTGCTTTGACTGCTTCGGCATTCCAAGAAGCAGGCTGTTTGCCGTCATCGAGCCCCTGCTGGAAAAAGCACGCGACGCGGGACGGAGCGCAATGCCGGGACAAATGAGTCTGTTTGACACTCTTCCCGACCAATCCTCGGCAGAGCCTTCGTATCCTGAGATTCCCGAATTCAGCCATGAAGAGCTTTTAGCAGGAGAAAAGAACGTTTGCGGCGTCTACCTCTCGGGTCACCCGCTGACCCATTATCAAGCGATGAGCGAGCGGTTGCAGGCCAAGCAGATTTACACCTTCCGAACCGAAACGGAGCAGTATCGAGAATCGGAGGAGGTTGTCCTTTTATGTCTGGTCGGCACGGTCACCCTAAAACAGATCCGCTCCGGTCAAACGATGGCCTTCGTTCAGGCAGAGGATGCCACCGGCCGCTGCGAGGTCATCGTGTTCCCCAAGGTGTTTGAAAAAGCAAGACGTCTTTTGGTGGCAAATAAAATTGTCGTTCTGATCGGCACGATCAACACCAAGGACGAGGAAATCAAGATCATCGCCAAACGCATTCTCACTCCCGAACAGGCCGACGAGCTGAACCGACATCCCGAAAAGCAAGCCCCTCAGGCACAAAACCGCAAGCAAAGTCCCGCTGAAACGCCCGATTTTGCATCCGTTTCAAAATTATACTTGCGTTTTGAGAAAAAAGGGAGTAAAATAGAAGAAGCTGTGATGTCGGTTTTAAAAAAGCAAAGCGGCACCACACCCTGTTACTTCTACTATCGTGATACCCAGAAGCTGTACCGCATCGACGGTCTGTCCGTCGAGCTGGGTGCAAGCATCCATCAGGAACTGACTTCCCTATTGGGTCAAGAAAACGTCGTGTTAAAATAGCCCCATTTCGGGATTACAGGAGAAAATATGGAAGAAAACCGCACTCCCCATACCAAGCCAACCTCCTCTTCGGAGCAACAAAAAAAAGATACGAGCAAGGCCGACGCCGCCAAGAAGGCCGGTGCGAGAATTGCCAAGACCTTATCCAAATATTCGGGAAAAATCCTCACCTATACCGCCAATATTCTTTTAACGGTGCTTTTGATCGGGATCATCACCGGCGCCGCGATGGCTTGCGCGCTGGTTGTTTACATCAAAAATTACGTTGACCCCGTCTATGACATCGACAACTTAAAATACGACTCCGATTTGACCACCTCCATCTACTATCAGGAGAAGAAGGAGGACGGAAGCGTCCAATGGGTCGAATGGGAAGAAGAGCGCATCCACGGCACGGAAAACCGAATGTGGGTCGCCTACGACCAGATGCCGGAAGATCTGATTAACGCATTCGTTTCCATCGAGGATAAGCGCTACTTTACCCACAAGGGCGTGGACGTGCGCCGCACCTTCGGCGCCGTGCTCGGCTTTTTGACCGGAACGGATTCCTACGGCGGCTCAACCATCACCCAACAGCTCATCAAAAACGTTACCGGTGAGGACGACGTCACCATTCAGCGTAAAATTCAGGAGATCCTGCGCGCGCTGAATCTGGAAAGCAAGCGAAGCAAGGAAGAGATTCTGGAAATGTACCTGAATACCATCTATCTTGCCGAGGGCTGCTACGGCGTTGCGGCCGCTGCCGAGGAATACTTCGGCAAGGATGTTTCCGAATTAACGCTTGCGGAATGTGCCTGTCTTGCCTCCATCCCCCAGAACCCCTCCCGCTGGAATCCCGTAACCAATCCCGAGGGAAATCTGGAGCGCCGCATCAACGTTCTCGATCAAATGTATAAAAACGATGACATTGAAAAGACCTATACGCTCGAGGAGATCGCCGCCGCCGAGGAAGAAGAGCTGGTTTTAAGACCGGGCAGCGAGAACAATGATTTAGGCAAGGTTCATTCTTGGTTTGTCGACACGGTCATTTACGACGTCATCGAAGACCTGATGAAAACCTATAATTACGATGAACAAACCGCCAAGAACCTGCTTTACAGCGGCGGTCTTAAGATCTACACCACCATTGACAGAGGCATTCAGGCAAAGCTGGATGCGATCTATCAGAATGACGCCAACTTCCCCTCGCACGGTACGGGCGTTCAGGTTGAATCCGCGATGACCATTATGGATCAGTCCACGGGTAACGTGGTCGCCATCGTCGGCGGGCGCGGCGTGAAGGACACCCCCTTGGGCTTTAATCGCGCCACGATGGCAAAACGTCAGGCGGGTTCGTCCATCAAGCCCTTGAGCGTTTATACCATCGCGCTGGAAAAGGGCCTGATTAACTATTCCACGGTCGTGGACGATACGCCCTTCCGTTTTAATAAGAACGAGGATGAGGACGGAAACGTCTCCATCAGCGTTTGGCCGAACAACTACAACAACCAATTTGAAGGACTCTGCACCGTCTCCTACGCCGTCCGTCAATCCAAAAACACCATTGCGGTCAAAATTTTGGATATGATCGGCACGCAGTCCTCCTACGATTTTCTGACACAAAAATACCGTCTGTCCTCGCTTGTCAAAGAAGACATTGACTACGCGCCCTTGGCTCTGGGCGGCTTTACAGACGGTATTTACAACCGCGATATGTGTGCTGCCTACGCCGCTATTGCCAACAACGGCGTTTACAACGAGCCGAAAACCTACACCGAGGTCTGTGATTCCGCAGGCAACGTCTTGCTGAATAGATCCAACGCGATCACGGAGGTCATCCTCAGCGAGGATACCTGTGCAGTCACCACGAAGCTTTTGCAGGAGGTCGTCACCAGCGGTACGGGTACGGCCGTGGATCTGCGCCGTCAGATTGACGTGGCAGGCAAAACCGGTACCACCAACAACAGCTACGACGTGTATTTCTGCGGCTATACGCCCTATTACACGGGTGCTTGCTGGGTCGGATACGACAATCCGAAGGCTCTCTACGGCTTTACCTCGGGTCAAACCAGAATTTCTGCCGCGACCTTTATCTGGAACGAGGTGATGAAGGCCATCCATCAGGATATCATCGCCGCCGGAAACGTCAAGCGCTTTTCGGACGGACTGACCAAAAATCTGATTACCCGTACCTTCTGCCGAGATTCCGGCCTTTTGGTCGGAGATCATTGCGCAGGCGATCTGAGAGGAAACCGAACCTCGACGGGCTACTATACCTGGTCAACTCTTCCCGCCGACAAGTGCACGACTCACTTCCCCGTTGCTTACTGCAATGATACCAAGTGTGTTGCAGGCCCGAACTGCTCCAACATCGTCAGCGTTTCGCTTCTCAAGCACCAGCGCACCTTCCCGATCGTCATCAACGTATCGGACGCTCAATACACCTACGTTCCCGTACCGGACGGTACAAAGTTCCCGCTGGATGACCGCTCGCCGTTCTATCATTTCGCATACCCTGCCGACACCTATCCGGGTTACACCAACAACGTTCGGCCGGCAAATGCTTACTGCGCAAAGCATAATCCCGAATTATGCATTTAGAAACGGAGAAGCTTGATCGGGCTATGATGCAAAAGGCTCTTTCGGAAGCGAAAAAAGCCGCCGAGATCGGTGAAGTTCCCATCGGCTGCGTCATTGTCCGAGAAAGAAAAGTAATCGCGCGGGCACACAATCAGCGCGAAACGAAAAAAAACGCTCTGCTCCACGCAGAGATCTCCGCCATCGACAAAGCCTGCAAAAAGCTTGGCGGATGGAGACTTTGGGAATGCGATCTCTACGTCACGCTTGAGCCCTGCCCCATGTGCGCGGGCGCGATCATCAATTCCCGCATCCGCAGAGTCATCTATGCAGCCAAGGACCCCAAGGCAGGGGCTATGGGCAGCATTCTTGATCTGACAAAATTCCCCTTGAATCACAAGCCCGAGCTGCGCGGCGGTGTGTTGGAGGAGGAATCGAGCCGAATGCTCAAATCGTTTTTTCAAACGTTGAGAAAAAAATAAATATGAAACAGAGTAGGATCTCAAGCGTTAAGTGCTTTTGAAACGGGGAGTTGTTCAAAAGACGAAAAGGTACGCCTTGCGGTTTGAGATCCGCATCCCGCTGCCGAAAAAGGGATTCCTCCTTTTCCGGTCATTCCTTTGGGAATCAAGCGGAAAAGGAGGTATTTTTATGCAAAAAAAGGAACTGAAAAAAAGCACCCGCCATCTCACCGTCTTGGTTTTGTGCGCCATATTATCCGCGCTGAGTATTCTGTTCGGAAAATATCTTGCCATCAATTTGGGGGATACGATCCGCATCAGTTTTGAGAATCTTCCGATTTTGATGGCCGGTCTTTACTTCGGGCCGTCGGCAGGCGCGGCAGTCGGCGTCGTTGCCGATCTGGTCGGTTGTTTTCTGGTGGGATATTCCATCAACCCCATCATCACCCTCGCGGCGGCCGTAATGGGTCTTTGGGCCGGCTTTGTCGGAATTTGTCTGAAAAAGGACTCCTTCAAGCGGGTATTTCTTACCGTTTTCCCTGCCCATATCATCGGCTCGCTTACGATCAAGACCGTAGGTCTTTGGATCTATTATCAAATGCCCTTTTGGGCAACTCTGGGACTGCGCGCCGTCACCTATCTTCTTGTTTCGGTCCTTGAGATCGCCCTGCTTTATCTGTTGAGCAAAAACCGTGCTTTTTCGGAGCAAATCCGCTCCCTTGGCCGCACTTCCAAATAAGGAGATCGTTATGAACTATCAAGAAGCACTGCAGTACATTCATTCCATTTGTTGGAGAGGCTCGCGTCCCGGGCTCTCCCGAACCGAGGAGCTGCTCCAAAAGCTGCAGAATCCGCAGGACAGCTTGAAATTCATCCACGTCGCGGGTACCAACGGCAAGGGCTCGTTCTGCTCGATGCTCTCCTCCGTTTTGATCGAGGCAGGCTACCGCGTCGGAACCTATACCTCTCCTTATATTCTTCGCTTCAACGAGCGAATGAAGATCAACGGCGAGGATATTCCCGACGAGAGACTGGCGGAATTGACCGAGAAGGTACGCGTCATTGCCGACGGGATGCAGGATCCCCCCACAGAGTTTGAATTGATTACCGCGATCGCAATGGAATATTTTCGTCAGGAAAAATGCGATCTGGTCATTTTGGAATGCGGTATGGGCGGCAGACTCGATTCTACCAACGTCATCAAAACGCCCATTCTTTCCGTCATTACGGGCATTGCCTTGGATCACACGGCCTTTCTCGGTGATACGGTAGAAAAAATCGCCGCGGAAAAGGCCGGCATTATCAAAGAGGGCATCCCCGTTCTCTACTGCGGTGCGCAAGGTGGCGCGAGGGACGTAATCGAAGCCAAGGCCAAAGAAATGCACGCCCCCTTTCACACCGTCGATCGCACGAGCTTCTGTTTAAAAGCCGCAACGCTTCAAGGAACGGAGTTTTCCTTCGAAGCCTACCAAAGCGTCAAGATCCCTCTGCTCGGGAGCTATCAACCGAAGAACGCCTGCAACGTACTGACGGCAGTCTCGCTTCTTTCCGAGCTCGGCCTTTCCCTTCCCGAAGAGGCGGTTTTGCGCGGGATGGACAAGGTCAAATGGCCTGCGCGCTACGAGATCTTGCGACGCGATCCGCTCTTTCTCGCCGACGGCGGACACAACCCCGAGGGAATCGACGCGGCGGTGGAAAGCACGAAGCTCTATTTTAAGGAAAAGCTTTTGGTCGTGACAGGTGTTATGGCCGATAAGGAATACCGCTATATGGCAAAGAGGATTTCCGAGATCGCCTGCGAAGTATTTTGCCTCACGCCTGACAACCCCCGCTCTCTCGATGCCAAGGAATACGCCGCCGTTTTCGAACAGCTCGGTGTTCCCGCAAGCGCTCATCCGTCAGCCGAAGAGGCCGTCAAAGCTGCCGTCAATAAAGCAAAAAAAGAAGGAAAGCCCATCCTTTCCCTCGGCTCTCTCTATTTGTACGGTCAGGTTTACGACGCGCTCAACAAGCTTTGATCCGCAGATTAAAAAAACAGTCCGAGCTTGGCGTGATACTCTTATCGGAGTATCACGCCAGTTCTATTCGCCTTTGGCGAGTTCTATTGCTACGCAGTGATATTCGGCTTACGCCGAGTGTTATTCGCTTCGCGAGTTTATGGGCGAATAGAATATCACTGTGAGGCGTAGCCGAACAATATCACTGCCCGCAAGGGCAATATCACTCTTTGCGAAAGCAAAGAATATCACTCATAGACAGCAGAAAAAGAGAGAGTCTTACGGAATTTTGCTTCCGCATGACTCTCTCTTCTGTTTTATCGCCGGTTTCGCATTTGTTTAACAAATGCACAGGGCTATGCCCATACCCTTATTTTATTTCTCCGATAAGGACAACAGCCAATTCGGACTGAATTTTTACTTTTTAAACTCTTTGATAAAGCTCTCCTGACATTTGCGGCAGGTGATACGAAAGCGCCCGATTTTTCGCGGCATACGGATCGGCGCTTTGCAATACGGACATTTGAAAAAGCGTGTGGTCTTCCGCTCACGGAAGCGGACAGCCACGTGACGAAACGCTCCCGTCGCCTTGCGGGAAAGAGCGTACCAAACGGCATTCTCCCTTCTTCGCTTAACGGTATTGCGCGAAAACATCCGAAAGAAGATGAAAAAGCAGCAAATCAACTCCAGAACGTAGACAATCAGGCTGTTTAAGAAAATGTTGATGATCGCAAGAAGAAGCCACAGCACCATCAGAGCGTTGCTGAGAGAGTCCACTCCGTAGCGACCGATCATAAAGCGCGAAAAGCGCTCGCGCAGGCGTTGCAGGAAATTCACGAACGATTCCTCCTTCCGGACGTGACGATGGCAAGTAATCTCAAAAACTGGGTAAGGGACACCGCAAGCGCGGCAACGTAGGTAAGCGCGGCGGCACGCAGGGTCTTTTTCGCACCAATCAGCTCCGCCTCGCCCAGAACAGCCGTTTCCTCTAGCGCCGTCAGCGCGCGGGAAGAAGCGTTGAACTCGGTCGGCAGGGTGACAAGCTGAAAGATCACGCAAAGGCTGAACAGAAGCACCCCAAACAGAGCCAAATAATAGCCGACGATGCCCGAAAGAATCAGCCCGATCAAGATGAGCGGCGTGGAAAGGCGCGAGCCGAAATTGGTAACGGGAACGATCGCACTGCGAATACGGATCGGAACGTAACCCACCGCGTGCTGGACGGCGTGTCCCGCCTCGTGCGCGGCAACGCCGATCGCGGCGGTAGAAGAATTGGCGTACACGCTCTCGGAAAGATAGATGGTGTTGTCGCGCGGATCGAAATGATCCGTCAGATGACCCGAGGTGGACGCAATGCGAACACCCGTGACCCCGTTTGACGTCAAAACGCGGCGAGCAGCCTCTGCCCCCGTCAGTCCGCGCGCGGAAAACTGCGCGGAATAGCGTTGAAACGAGGCCTTGACGTAATGATTCGTCCACAAGCTAAACAGCGACGCGATCACAACAAAGCCGTAACCGAACACCTCAAACAAGTCGAGAAGCTGATCGAGCATAGCAAAATCCTTTCTTTACTTGGGAAGGGATATCTTCGGATTCTTTTTGCTCTTTTTATAGAGGACAAATTTCTTGCCGATGGCCTGAACCCCCTCACAACCGAGAATGTCACAGACGGCATCGGAGACCTCTCTGGCACTCAAATCCGAATTTTCCAAGCAAGTTACCTTAATCAATTCATTTTTTTCCAGCCCCTCGCGAAGCTGAGTGAGAAACGCATCGTCCTCATAGCCGGCCTTGCCGACCTGATACTTGGACGGAAGCGAGTTGGCAAGCGAGCGCAGATACGCTCTTTGTTTACCCGTAAGCATAGTATGATACCCTTTCCGATCATTCAAACAATTATCTGTAACGCTGTTTATTGTAACGGGAAAAACTTGATTTGTCAACCGCCCATACTATTTACAAAAATAGAATAGCGTGGTATAATGAACCAAATATCAACACAAGGAAACGGATATGAAAAAAATATTCCGAAACTTATCCCACGTGCAGATCATCGCGCTCGGATTTGCCGGTCTCATTCTGATCGGTACACTTCTTCTGATGCTGCCGATCGCAACGCAAGGCGAAAAAGCCGCGAGCTTTTCCGATGCGCTGTTTACCGCAACCAGCGCCTCCTGCGTGACGGGGCTTGTTACCGTCGATACCGGTACGACCTGGTCCTTTTTCGGGCAGGCGGTCATTTTAATTCTGATCCAAATCGGCGGTCTCGGCTTTATGACGATCGCAACCTTCTTTTTTATGCTGTTCCGAAAAAAAATGGGGCTTCGCCAAAAAGAGGTGATGGGAGAGAGCATCAACGCCTCTCGCATCGGCGGGATGCGAAAGCTCGCCGGACACATTCTCATCGGCACGGCTCTTGTCGAGCTGTCGGGCGCGCTGATCCTCTTTTTGCGATACTTTATTTCTTATCACTACCCCCTTCCCAAAGCACTTTGGCACGGCACGTTCCACGCGATCTCCGCCTTTTGCAATGCGGGCTTTGACATCAACGGCAATTTTTCCTCGCACACCGCATTTTCCTCCGACCCGCTCGTGCTCGTTGTTTTGATGATCCTCGTCGTGCTCGGCGGTCTCGGCTTTTTCGTTTGGGAAGAACTGCTTGTGCACCGCTTCCGCTTCCGTCGCTATTCCTTGCACGCGAAGATCGTTTTGGTCTCGACGGCACTTCTCATCCTTTTGCCCTCGATTCTCTTTTTCATCACGGAAGAATCCGCCTCCCACGCAGGGATGAGCGTTGGCGATGCGATTCTGGCAAGTCTGTTTGATTCGATCTCACCGAGAACGGCGGGAATGAACGTCACCTCCACTGCCTCCCTCTCCCCCGCCGGCTCGCTTCTCACGATGGTGCTGATGTTCATCGGCGGCAGCCCCAGCTCCACCGCAGGTGGTATCAAAACAACCACGCTTGCGGTAATGCTTCTCTTTGCGCTCTCCTCCGTTCGAAAGTCCCGCTACGCCGGCGCCTTTGGCCGCCGTCTTCCCGAGCAATGTGTTCCCAAGGCCCTAAGCGTCTTTTTTATCAATTTGCTCCTTCTCTTTTTCGGCTTTTGTGTGATCGCGATCGTACAGCCCGCTCTCTCATTTCGAGATATTCTCTTTGAGGTCTTCTCGGCCATCGGCACCGTCGGAATGACGATGGGCATCACGCCAAGCCTTGCTCCCGTCTCAAGAGCGGTCATCATCCTTTTGATGTTTTGCGGACGCATCGGCAGTATTGCCTTTGGCTCGGCACTGATCGAAAAGAAAGCGCCGCCTCCCGTTTTGCCTCCCGCAGAGAGCATTACCATCGGATAACAAGAATATGGAAAGGTAACAAGCTATGAAAACGTTTCTTATTATCGGCATCGGATCATTCGGCTACCACCTCGTTCGCTCCCTGTCACAGCAGCATTGCGAGATCTTGGTCGTGGATAAGGATGAGACCAAGCTCGAAAAGGTTCTCCCTTACTCCACCAGCGCCAAGATCGCAGATTGCACCAACCCCGACGTGCTGGCCTCCTTCGAGCCCGAAAGCTTTGACGCCGCCTTCGTGTGCGTGGATTCCGATTTCGTCGCCGCTCTGGAAATCACCTGTGCCCTCAAGGATCTGGGTGCTAAAGTGATCTACAGCTGTGCCGATCACGACATTCAGGCTCGTCTGCTCTCCCGAAACGGAGCAGATCACATCATCTATCCCGAGAAGGACATTGCCGGACGCATCGCGCTCAACGTGAGCAGCGAGAATATTTTCGACTCCTTTCAGCTGGCAGACGACTACTACGTCTTTGAAATTGCCGTGCGCGAGGAATGGATCGGAAAGAGCATCCGTGAGGTCAATTTCCGCGCACGCTATTCTCTCAACATCCTCGCAGGCAAGGAGTTCGGCAAGGTCTTTGCCATCAATTCTCCCGACTATATTTTCCGTCAAGGAACACACCTTCTCGTGATGGGAACGAAGGAAAACATTCAAACGGCGATTGAATAAGCCTGAATGCGGAAAGAATCAAAAAGAAAAGAACCGTTCATAACGATTTAAAAATCATTCGTTATGCTCAGAGCAGTACCATTTGGAAAGGAAGCATTATGCTCAAGCTCATTAACATCAAAAAGGATTATCTGTCTGCAGACGATAAGGTACAGGCTCTGCGCGGAATCTCACTTTCGTTTCGCGAAAGCGAATTCGTCTCCGTGCTCGGCCCCTCCGGTTGCGGCAAGACAACCCTGCTCAACATCATCGGCGGCTTGGATCACTACACCGAGGGTGATCTTGTCATTACCGGAAAAAGCACCGGAGATTTCACCGACAAGGATTGGGACGCATACCGAAACCACTCCATCGGATTCGTTTTCCAAAACTACAACCTGATCCCTCATCAAAGCGTTCTGGCCAACGTCGAATTGGCTCTGACGCTTTCGGGTGTTTCCAAGGCAGAGCGTCGCCGCCGTGCCAAAGAAGCATTGGCAAAGGTCGGTCTTTCCGATCAGATCAAAAAGCGCCCGAATCAGCTCTCCGGCGGACAAATGCAGCGCGTGGCGATTGCGAGAGCTCTCGTCAACGATCCCGAGATCCTTTTGGCAGATGAGCCGACCGGCGCACTTGACACGGTCACGAGCATCCAGATTATGGAATTGCTCAAGGAGATCTCGCGCGAGAAGCTTGTCATTATGGTAACCCATAACCCCGATCTGGCAGCCGAGTATTCCACCAGAATCATCAAGCTCCTTGACGGCAAGCTCATCGACGACTCCAACCCCTATGACGGCTCCGACAGCGTTTTGACAAAGAAAGAGGAGCAAAAAAAGAAAAAGCCTTCCATGTCGCTCTTTACCGCGCTGTCTCTTTCGATGAACAATCTGATGACCAAGAAGGGACGCACGATCCTGACCTCCTTCGCCGGCTCGATCGGCATCATCGGCATCGCGCTGATTCTATCCCTTTCCAACGGCATCAACGCCTATATCCGCTCCGTGCAGGAAGAGGCGCTGACCAGTTACCCGATCGTCGTGGAAGCAGAGCGGGTCGATCTGACCGCCCTGATGACCTCGCTGATGGGCATCAATCAAAAATCCGAAGAGAACAAGCACGAGCTTGACGCCGTCTACTCCTCGAGCATTCTCAACGAGATGATTAACACGATGATGCAGGCGCAGGTGCAGACCAACAATCTGACGCTCTTCAAGGAATTTTTGGATTCCGACGAGGAAATACAAAAGTACATTTCCAACATTCAGTACGAATACGATCTGAATATGAGCATCCTGACCAAGGATGACAAGGGCGAGATCATCATCAGCGATCTGGAAAAGATCATGAGCGAGGTCTTTGAAAAAATGGGCTTCTCCGACGATCTGTTAAACAGCCAATATACTGACAGCGGCTTTTCCTCCATTCCTCTTTGGCAGGAGATGCTCCCGAACAAGGACGGCACCGGCATCAGTAATCTTCTGCGCGAGCAGTACGACGTGATCTACGGTGCGTGGCCGAAGGAATATAACGAAATCGTTTTGGTGGTAAGCGACAACAACGAACTGAGCGATCTGGTCCTTTGCGGTCTCGGCCTCATCCCGACCGATCGGCTTGCCTCGGACGCGCTTGCCTCCGGCCGCGGAGAGGAGCTCAGCACCGAGATCCGCTCCTGGAGCTATGAGGATATTTGCAACAAGACCTTCCGAGCCTTCCTCCCCATCGAGCTGTATCAGAAGAATCCCAACGGCGGTTACACCCTCCTGACCGATATGGAAAAGGGCACGCAATATCTCTACGGTAACCCCGAAAAGGGCATTGATCTGAAAATCAGCGGAATCCTGCGGAAGAATCCCGACAGCAACGCCGCAATGCTCAACGGTGCACTTTGCTATACCACCGAGCTGACGCAGCATTTGCTTCAAAAAATCGAAAACAGCGATTTGATCCGTGAACAAAAGGAGAATCCCGAAAAGGACGTTTTACTCAATCTTCCCTTCCTTCCCGAGGATTTCACGGAATACACGGACGAGGAAAAGATCAACCTGATCGGGGAGCACATCAAATCCCTCTCCGCACAGCAGAAGGCCAAGATCTTCGTTGAATTTTCCGCCATCGCGCCTGACGAATACGTAAACGCCACCGTTCAAGCCGCGCTCGGACAAATGACGAGAAGCGAAATGCAAGAGATTGTGATGCAGTTTCTGTCAGCACAGGAAAACCAGAGCGCCGATCTCTCTTACATCACCGACTATATCAATCAAATGTCCGATGCCGAGCTTTACGATGCTCTTGCCGAGGGCTACGCCGAGCAGATCCGCGAGCAGTATCGCTTGCAGGTAACGCAGAGCTTTGCCGCCGTACCCGAAGCACAGCTTGCCGCCATGCTCGATGCCAAGCTTGCCTCTCCCGACGGCTTTTCGAAAAAGCAGCTCGTGGAATTGTACGAGCTTTATATGCCCGCAACGCATTCGGAATCGACTCTCGATAAGAATCTTGATCTCTTGGGCTGTGTGAAGAAAGAAAGCCCCGGCGTCATCCGCATCTACACCAACACCTTTGAAAACAAGGATATGATCGCGGAGCTGATTGTAGAATACAACAAGGATAAATCCGAGGACGACGTGATCGAATACACCGATCTGTTCGCGTTTTTGATGTCCTCCTTCACGACCATCATCGACGCGATCTCCTACGTCTTGGTTGCCTTCGTTTCCATCTCCCTTGTCGTCTCCTCCATTATGATCGGAATCATTACCTATATTTCCGTATTGGAGAGAACCAAGGAAATCGGTATCCTTCGCGCGATCGGCGCCTCCAAGCGCGACATTTCCCGCGTATTTAACGCAGAAAGCGTGATCGAGGGCTTTGCGGCAGGACTGATCGGCATCGGCATCACGCTTCTTCTGATCCTTCCGATCAACGCCATCATTCGCCATTTCACCCAGATCCCGACCTTAGGAGCGGTGCTTCCCCTCGGCGGCTACCTTCTCATTCTGGTGAGTGTCCTGCTTTCGTTCATCGCCGGACTTCTCCCCTCAAAAATGGCCGCAGGCAAAGACCCCGTCGTGGCGCTCAGAACCGAATAAGCAAAAAGGCCGACCGATCTCGGTCGGTCTTTTTTTGCCGTGATTTTTTTGATGATTTCAACAGATTTCTTTTGACAATCCCGTCTTGCTGTGATATACTATTGTCAGTATTATATACTATAATGCGATTCAGACTGAAAAAATGTTCTCAAGGAGGACCTTGCTATGAAAATGATTTTCGCGATCGTCAACAACGATGATGCTCCCGACGTAATGAAAGCGCTCAACAAAGAAAAAATCTCCGTTACCAAGCTCGCCTCTACCGGCGGTTTTTTGAAAAAAGGAAATACGACCTTTATCTCCGGTCTTGAGGATGACAAGGTAGACGGCGTCATCCAGCTCATTAAGGAGCATTCCAGAAAGAGAACCCAGCTGATGCCCGTGGATTATGCTCAGTTTAACCCCGGCGTTTCCGCTTACCCCGTGGAAATTACCGTCGGCGGTGCCACGATCTTCGTGGTCAACGTCGAGCATTTTGAAAAAGCGTAATCGGGCTGAATGGATCTGACCGTTCAAAACCGCGCTCTGAAGGAAGCTTTTTTAAACGCCTTGCGTGGTCAGAGGGTCGCGGGCTGTTATTTGATCGAGGGAAATCCCGGCACGGGTAAAATGGACTTTGCCCTCTTTGCCGCCTCGGCGGTATGCTGTCATTCCCCCAAGCCCGATCGCTCCCCCTGCGGCACCTGCCCCTCTTGCCGGCACATTGCCGATCGCTGTCACGTTGACGTTTTTCACCTCGCCCCCGAGGAGGAAGGCAAATCCGTTTCCGTGGATGCGGTGCGCGAAATGCTAAAAAGCTCTTACGTTCTTCCGTCGGAATCCGATTGGCAGGTTTTTATTCTCGAGGATTGCGATTCTCTCAACAAGGCGGCGCAAAACGCCCTCTTAAAGAGCATCGAGGAGCCACGCCCGAACACGCTGTTTTTGCTTTTGACGCGCGATCGCTCGCGCTTGCTTCCGACCGTGATCTCCCGCGCGGTACTGATGAAAACCGTGCCGCTTTCCGAGGATGAGATCGAATCCGTTCTAACCTCGGAGGGCATCCCCGAGCAGACGGCGGCATCTGCGGCGCGCCTTTCGGGCGGGTCTCTCGGATTGGCACGGAAAATTTCGCGCGATCCGGAGCAAATTGAGGCAAGCAGGCTCGTCGAGGCTTATTTTCACGCGCTGGCCGATTCGGCAAGCTTTGTCAAGCTCTGCCTTTTACTCCCTTGCGACGGGACGCAAAAGAAAGACTTTTTGCTCTTTTTATCTCTCTTTAAGACCTCTTTAAGAGACCTGGTGCTCTCTACGCGAAGCGCAAACGTAAAAAAATCGTTTTTTACCGATGAGGCCTTTGCCGCCGATCTGGCAAGCATCCTCTCTCTTTCCCGTGCCGTCAGTCTTTTTGATCTTTGCGATGAATTGACGCGCGCACTCCAAGGTAACGCCAATCTCTTTACTTCGATTGCCACGTTCCATTTAAAAGCAAAAAACCTCACCCGCAAAAACGGGTAAAACGCACAAATTGCTGATTCATTTCATAGAATACAGCGTGATGAACCCTGCAATTTGTCCTGACATCAATTTGTATGCGAAAGGATCGAAACCGTTAGCATGGATACAAGCAAAGGAAAAATCATCATATCCGGCGGGAAGCCACTGGTCGGTGAAATCCCCGTTTCGGGTATGAAGAACGCCGCCGTTGCGATCGTTCTTTCCACGATCCTCACGGAGGATAAATGCATCATTGAAAATCTTCCCGACATTGCTGACGTAAACGTCGCCCTGAAGATCTTGGATCAGATCGGCGTGAAGGTCACCAAGCTCGGAAAAAATACCGTCGAGATCGACTCCTCTTACGTCACACCCGGCATAGCTCCGTACGAGCTTGTCAGCAAGATGCGCGCCTCGTATTACCTCATCGGTGCGGAATTGGGCCGTTTCGGCAGAGCCTTCGTCGGTTTGCCCGGCGGTTGCGACTTCGGCGTTCGTCCGATCGACCAGCACATCAAGGGCTTCGAGGCCCTCGGATGTGACGTCAAGGTCGACGGCGGATATATCGAAGCTACCGCGAAGGACGGCGTATTACGCGGATCGAGCGTTTATATGGACGTGGTCACTGTCGGCGGTACGATCAACGTGATGCTGGCGGCCGTTAAAGCGGAGGGCGTTACGGTGATTGAAAACGCAGCGCATGAGCCGCACATCGTCGATACTGCAAACTTTCTCAATGCTTGCGGCGCCGATATCAGCGGTGCGGGTACAGACGTTATTAAGATCCGCGGCGTGAAAAAACTCCACGGCGTTACTTACACCATCATTCCCGATATGATTGAGGCGGGAACCTTTATGATCCTTGCCGCTGCCACGGGCGGAAATCTCAAGATCACCAACGTCATCCCCAAGCATTTGGATTCGATCACGGCAAAGCTTTGCGAAATGGGCATCAACGTCGAAGAAGACGGCGACACACTCACCGTTTCTGCTTCCGGAAAGCCGCTGAACCGAATCAACGTCAAGACTCTCCCCTATCCCGGTTTCCCAACCGATATGAATCCGCAAATGTGTGTTTTGCTCTGCCTTGCCAACGGCCTTTCCCGTCTGACCGAGAGCGTCTGGGAATCGCGTTTCCGTTACGTAGAGGAATTGAAGCGTATGGGTGCCAAGATCCACATCAACGGAAGGACCGCCGAAGTCGAGGGAGTCGGGCAGTTACGCGGTGCTTCTGTCCGAGCCGTTGATCTTCGCGCAGGCTGTGCGATGGTCATTGCAGGCTGTGCCGCCAAGGGCATAACCGAAATTGACGAGATCTACCACATTTTCCGTGGCTATGAAAATCTGATTGACAAGCTCCGTGCAGTTGGCGCAGACATTAAGGTTGTCTACCCCAGGAGCATGGAATACAGCGAATTTTAAGGAACAGTATGGATAACGAAAAAAAGACCGATAACAACAAAAAACGCTTTCACCACAGAAGAAGACATCACCGCCGCGGCGGTGACGCTAAAAAGAAAGCCGAAGCAGCTTCCGCGGCCGACAGTGCCGCCGAAGTTCTCTCCTCTCCGGAGGAGGTCATCGCAATCCCGCAAGCGCCCGAGTCGGAAGAGCTTCTGAGCACACCGATCGAGACGGCACAAGCACCGTCTGCGGAAGAGCCCCCCTTGGAGGTAACCAAGACTTGCATCGCAACCATCCGCTTTCGTCCTGCCGGAAAGAATTATTCGTTTGACCCAAACGGTCTTTCCTTGATGGTCGGTGACTCGGTCATTGTTGAAACCAGCCAAGGGAACGAATTCGGTACGGTCAGCGCCGCCAACCGTATGGTACCCGAAAAGGATCTGGTACTTCCCCTGAAAAAGGTGTTGCGTCAAGCTACCGCAAAGGATCTTGAGCAGTTTGAAAAAAACAAGGAATTGGAAAAGCGCGGCAGAAAGGTTTTCGTTGAAAAGGCCGCAGAGCATAAGCTCGATATGGCACTTTCTGACGTAGAATGCGCCTTCGACCAATCCAAGCTCATTTTCTATTTTACCTCGGAGGGCCGCGTCGATTTCAGAGAATTCGTCAAGGAAATGGCGAGTGTATTTAAAACGAGAATTGAGCTCAGGCAAATCGGTGTTCGCGATGAAGCCAAGCAACTCGGCGGTCTTGGGATCTGTGGACGACCGCTTTGCTGCAGTACCTTTTTGGAAGACTTCCAGCAGGTTTCGATCAAGATGGCAAAGGAGCAGAATCTGTCCCTCAACCCCACCAAGATCAGCGGTACCTGCGGAAGATTGATGTGCTGCCTGCGCTATGAAAACGACGTTTACGTCGAGGCCGCCAAGCACTGTCCGCGTGCGGATTGCAACGTCATGTGCGAGGACGGAAAGGGTGTTGTGGTAGAATCCAATTTGCTCTGCGGCATTTGCAAGGTCAGACTGGAAACCGACCCCGACAACATCCGAACCTACACGGCCGATCAGCTTAAAATCATTCCCAAGCAAAAGAAATCTTCCGGCTCTGACAAGCCGAAAAACGAAAGGCCCAAGGAAAAACAAGAAAATTAAAAAAAGCCCTTGAATTTTTAAAAACAAGTGCTATAATGATAATAATAATTTTTGGAGGTAACTCAAATGGCATACATCATTTCTAATGAATGTCTTGGCTGTATGGCTTGTGTTGACGAATGTCCCGTTTCCGCAATCAGCGAAAAGGACGGAAAAGCATTCATCGATCCCGAAGCTTGCATCGAGTGCGGCGCTTGTGTTGGCGTTTGCCCCGTAGAAGCTCCCCAGCCTGAAGCATAAGATCAAACAAACGGAAGGCCACCGGTTTCGGTGGCTTTCTTTATGCTTTCTATTCTTTTTTTCTATAAAAAAGAAATTGACAATGCAAGGGGATTCTTTTATAATAAAGATACAAAAATGAGAGGAACAGAACAATGAGCAGTAATTATCTGAATTATTCTTACGACGAACTTAAGGTCTTTTGCGAGGACGCCTTCGAAAAATTCGGCTTTCAGAAGCAAGAAGCCAAAATCATTACCGACGTTCTCCTGCTTGCCGATCTGTACGGCATTGAGAGCCACGGTACTCAGCGACTCGTGCGTTATCACAAGGATATTGAAAAGGGTCTGATCCAAGTGAAGGCTCAGCCCGAGGTCGTGTTTGAAACGCCCGTTTCCGCCGTTTTGGACGCCCACGACGGTATGGGACAGGTCGTCGGACACAAGGCAATGCAAATGGCCATCGAAAAAGCAAAGAAGGTCGGCATCGCCATCGTATCCGTCCGCAACTCCACGCATTACGGCATTGCCGGTTACTATACCAAAATGGCTTGTGACGAGGGGCTGATCGGCATTTCGACCACGAACACCACGGCCATTATGGTCCCCACCTACGGAAGAAAGGCCATGCTCGGCTCCAACCCGATCGCCATTTCCTTCCCTGCCGATCCCTACCCCTTCTTCTTCGACGCTTCCACCAC
>JAZRZQ010000111.1:0-7934 GCA_045601445.1 Eubacteriales bacterium
AATCCTGAAACATATTCTCAGCTTCGTTATCGAACATGCAAGCGGGGATCTCGCCCTCGATGTTTTCGATGATCGCGGTCAAAAGCTGCTCTTCTACCGCGTGATCAGCTTCTTCTGCGTTCTTCTTTTCTATTGTAGCCTTGATATCCTTCTTATATTCAGCCAAGGTTGCAAAATCGGAAACGTCTTTTGCAAATTCATCGTCCAATTCGGGGAGTTCTACCTTTTCGATACCGTTGAGCGCTACTTTGAAAACAGCTTCCTTGCCCTTCAGATCTTCTGCGTGGTAATCCTCGGGGAAAGTAACGGTTACGTCAAAGCTCTCGCCGATCTTGTGACCTACGATCTGCTCCTCAAAGCCGGGGATGAACTGACCGCTGCCGAGCTTCAGCTTGTGTGCCTCGCCCTTGCCGCCTTCAAATGCCTTGTCGCCTACGAAGCCTTCGTAATCGATGATGGCGGTATCTTCCATTGCGGCAGCTCTGTCGGTGATCTCGATGGTTCTGGAATTTCTCTGGCGAACGCGCTCAAGCTCTGCGTCAACCTCTGCCTTGGCAACCTTCTGCACCGTCTTTTCGGCCTTGATTCCCTTGTAATCGGAAACGGAAACCTCGGGCTTGGTCCAATATTTCGCCGTCAAAGCAACACCGTTCTCATCAATCTCGCCCAGATCCAATTCGGGCTGGCTGACCGCCTCGATGCCTGCCTCCTTGACTGCCTCGTCCAAAACGGAGGGCAGGAGAGCGTTGAGAGCATCCTCGTAGAAAACACCCTTGCCGTACATCTTTTCGATGATGGAACGGGGGGCTTTTCCCTTGCGGAAGCCGGGGATGGTGATGCGGGGTGCCTGCTTCTTGTAAACCTTGTTGACTTCGGCGTCAAAATCCGCCTTGGGGATCTGGATCTCCAGAATGGACTGATTCTTTTCGCCGTTCTTTACGCTTTTCAAACTCATTTTCTTCAACTCCTGAAAGTCATTTGGTTATAGATCGAAATCTATCTTTATAATTATAGCACCAAAAAGCCGTTTGTCAAGGTGTTGACGGCAAAATTGACCGCAGTTGTCAAAAAAAGGTTTTCCGGATCTCTTTTTGTAAAATCCGCTCGCGAGCCTTGCACAAACGCACTTCGGGTGGTATAATACGAATCGAATCCTTCGTCGGATCTCACGCTCCGACGGCTTTTGAAAAGAGGTTAATCATGAATCAAGAAACGATCTTATCCCGTGTGGATCATACCCTTTTGGATCCGAGTGCAACCTGGGAGCAGATTCGCGCACTGTGCGACGATGCCGTTCGCTACCGTACCGCCGGCGTTTGCATTCCACCGGCTTTTGTTCGCAAGGTCAAGGAATACGTGGGTGATGCCGTCGCCGTGTGCACGGTCATCGGCTTTCCCAACGGCTATCAGACGGCGCGCACCAAGGTTTTCGAGACCGAGGACGCCGTTCAAAACGGTGCGGATGAGATTGATATGGTCATCTGCAACGGAAGCGTCAAGGAAGGCGATTTTGATTCCGTTTTCCGTGAGATCTGCGCTGTCAGAGAAGCCTGCAAGGGAAAAATTCTCAAGGTGATCGTCGAAACCTGTCTGCTTTCCGAAGAAGAAAAGGTGCGACTTTGCGAGATCGTCGGCAAGTCCGGTGCCGATTACATCAAGACCTCGACCGGCTTTTCCAAGGGGGGCGCGACCTTTGAGGACGTGGCTCTCTTTCGCCGCTGTGTGAAGGGAGATCTTCTCATCAAGGCGGCAGGCGGCATTTCTTCTCTTGCCGACGCAGAGCGCTTTTTGGAGCTTGGTGCTTCACGTCTCGGCACGAGCCGCGTGGTCAAGATCGTCAAGGAACGGGAAGCGTAAGGAAAATGGGAAAGAGAGTGATTACGGTCGTTCTCGACTCGGTCGGTATCGGCGCCTTGCCGGACGCCGCTCTGTTCGGAGACGAGGGCTCGCATACTTTAAAAAGCTGTTTTGAAACGGGAAGACTTGATCTTTGCAATCTTTGCCGCCTCGGTCTCGGCAGGATTGAGGGCTGTTCCTTTTTGCCCAAGGCTGAAAAGCCCCTTGCCTCGTGGGGACGGATGGCCGAACAAAGCGCAGGCAAGGATACGACGGTCGGCCATTGGGAATTGGCGGGGCTTGTTTCTCCTCGTCCCTTGCCGACCTATCCCGACGGCTTTCCCAAGGCGCTTCTTGATGAATTTTCCCGCCGCATCGGCAGAGGCGTGCTTTGTAACCGTCCCTATTCGGGCACACAGGTGATCGCCGATTTCGGCGAGGAGCATCTTCAAAGCGGCTCGGTGATCGTCTATACCTCGGCAGACAGCGTTTTTCAGGTAGCCTGTCACGAGGAAAAGGTCAGCCTTTCCGAATTGGATCAAATTTGCCTTATCGCCCGCGAGCTTCTTCAAGGAGAGCACGCCGTCGGCAGAGTGATCGCAAGGCCCTTCCTCGGAGAGAAGGGGCATTTTTATCGCACGCCGAACCGTCACGATTATTCCTTGCCCCCGCAGGGAAGAACTCTCGTTGACGCCGTGTACGAGGCGGGTCTTGAAATGATCTCCGTCGGTAAAATCGTCGATATTTTCGCCTCCCGAACCTTCACCTCATCCCACCGAACGGCAAGCAACGTCGAGGGGATGCGCCGCACGAGTGAGCTGTTGAAGGAAGATTTTTCGGGGATGATCTTCACCAATCTGGTGGAGTTTGATTCTCAATTCGGGCATCGCAACGACGCCGTCGGTTATGCCGAGGCGCTCAACGAATTTGACCGTCTCCTGCCTGAACTTCTCGAGGCTCTGCGGGAGGATGATCTTCTCATCATCACCGCCGATCACGGCTGTGATCCCGCCACCCCCTCAACGGATCATTCCCGCGAATACGTGCCGCTTCTGGTCTACGGGAAACAGCAAGAGCCGACCGCACTCGGCACGCGTGAGAGCTTTTGCGACCTCGCTGCGAGCGTCGCGGCGTATTTGGGCTTGTCCGAACGCTTTTCCGGCAAGAGCTTTTTAAACGGGGGAGAAAAACAATGATGTATTCCATTCTGCAAAAGAAAAAAGAGGGAAAAGCCCTCACGAGAGAAGAAATCGCCTTTTTCGTTCGCGGCTATACCGAAGGGAGCATTCCCGATTATCAGGCCTCGGCCTTGATGATGGCGATCTGTCTGCAAGGAATGAGCCACGAGGAGACCGTCATTCTCACCGAGGAAATGATGCACTCCGGCGACTGCATTGATTTAAGCTCGTTCGGAGACAGAAGCGTCGATAAGCATTCTACGGGCGGTGTCGGAGATAAAACCACCCTCATCCTCGCTCCTATCGTTGCCGCTGCGGGCGGTGTCGTTGCCAAAATGTCGGGCAGAGGACTCGGACATACGGGCGGGACGGTCGATAAAATGGAGTCGATCCCTTCCCTTCAGACCAATCTTTCCCCTGAGCGCTTCCTGGAAACGGCAGGACGCGTCGGGATGTGCGTGGTAGGGCAGAGTGCCGAGCTCGCGCCCGCCGACCGCAAGCTTTACGCTTTGCGCGACGTGACTGCCACCGTGGATTCCATTCCGCTGATCGCCTCCAGCATTCTTTCCAAAAAGCTGGCTGCAGGCGCAAAAAACATCGTCCTTGACGTGAAATTCGGGCAGGGCGCGTTTATGGAGACCCCCGAGGAGGCCGCCGAGCTTGCAAGGGAGATGGTCTTGATCGGAAAAAGCCTTGACCGCCGCGTTTGCGCTCTTCTGACCGATATGAACGTGCCTCTCGGAAGCGCCGTCGGCAACGCCCTTGAGATCGCCGAGGTGATCGAGGTGCTTTCGGGCAAGGGGGATGAAGCTCTCACCGAGCTTTGCCTTTCCTTGGCTGCGGAGATGATCGCCCTTTCGCTCTCCTGCTCTCGCGAAAAAGCAAGAGAAAAGGCCGAGCAGATGCTTTCGGGCGGCGCGGCTAAGGAAAGGTTCAAGGAGTGGATCGCCGCCCAAGGCGGAGATCCCGCCGTCGTCGAGCATCCCGAGCTCTTGCCGCAAGCCCCTTACTCCCGCACCCTCACCTCTTGCTACGAGGGGTATCTTGCCGAAATGAACGCGCTTGCGATTGGAAACGCGGCAGGCCTTCTCGGTGCTGGGCGGCGCACCAAGGAGGATGCGATCGACCCGTCCGCCGGTATCGTGCTGCATAAAAAAATCGGGGATCGCGTCAAATTCGGTGACGCGCTTGCCACGCTCTATACCTCTGCGCCCGAAAAACTCGATCAAGCCGAAGCGCTTTGCCGCGAGGCGATGAGCTTTTCTCCCCGCAAGGTCAAAAAAACGCCGATCATCCTCGACGTTCTCTCATAATAAAAAGCCCGACGAGCAAGAACCTCGTTGGGCTTTTTTCGACAAAAAAAGCGCGATCTTATCGCGCCAACACATTTATTATATCGAAAGAAGACGCGAAAGTCAAGTGTTAAAATAACAGAAAATTCACATAAAATTTTGGTGATTTTGTGAATTTACAAAATTCATCACAAATGTTATGATGTAGGTGCAAGGAAGAAGTAAGAAAAAAACGAAGGCAAGAAAAGCCTTCCTCAATTCTTGAAAGGAGGTACGGTCCAAAGATCGAAATACAGTGACCCGAAGGTGTCGGAGGAACAAGCATCCGTCGAAGTCCGCTGAAGGATTATAGGAGGTACGGTCCCAAATACAAAGTACAGTGACCCGAGTGCTTCGGAGAAATTTGCCAAATTCTTTCAGGAGGTACGGTCCAAAGGCAACGATGTGATTTGCCCGTCGTAAGCGGAGAAACCAAAAAGAGAACACGTTTTCAGTCAGAAGCGCCGCTGTGCGGCATAGCCCTGCAAGGGAAAGAGAATGGAACGGTCGGAAACAGTGTCTCAAAAAAGTCCAAACAGGAGGTACGGTCCCGTGAACAGTGAGGATCAGTAAAGCCCCGAATCGTGACGAAAAGCGGTTCGGGGCTTTCTTTTTTGCTCTTGACTTTTTCTCGGGGTGCTGTATAATATGATTGCACAAAAGAATAAACGCAAAGCATCGTTTTACGTTGTCGGACGGCAAATGCCGTTCGGGGGTAAGGAAATCACGGTGAGAATCCGTAGCAACCGCCATTACCGTATGAAGGGAAAGCCTTTTAAGTCGGAATGCTTGCCGCTTTGCGCCACAGGAAAGATCTCTTGGGCAAACGGAAGGGATGACGGCACGGTGCGCGGCAGAGCGCTGTTTTGTTATGGCATCCCGAGGAAGGGGTGCTTTTCTTTTTATCCTTTCGTTGCAAATCAATTTTATTCGATCAAACAGAAAGGAATCAAACCGTGAATCACAAAACAAACATCACAAAAACCGTTCTGGCCGCGGTGCTCGCGCTCTCCTGTCTTTTCTGCCTGTTTTCCTGCAAGGGAGCTGAGGACCTTTGGTCGCAGGCCACCTATACCGAGGATCAGAGCTTTGGAAGCGGATCCAAGACGGTGCTTGTCAAAGTTCAGGTCGAGGAGCACAGCGTCATCTTCACGCTGAAAACCGATCGCGAAACTTTGGGAGCGGCTCTCATGGAGCACAACCTCATTGCAGGCGAAGAGGGAGAGTTCGGACTGTACGTCAAGACCGTCAACGGCATCCTTGCCGATTACGACGTCGACGGCTATTATTGGTCCTTGACCAAAAAAGGCGAGATGATGATGACGGGCGTGGATACCACCCCGATTTCGGACGGAGAAGAGTACGAGCTTGTCCGCACCCATTGAAAAAAAGCATAGGCGGCTCTCCTATCTGGAGTTAGCCCTCTATCCGATGCTTGCCGCGATGATGGCGTCCTCACAGATCGTTCTCGAGATTCTGCCGAATCTGCATCTGACGGGTATGCTCGTGATGGTATATACTCTCACCTTGCGCTCCCGTGCGCTCATCCCGATCTATCTTTACGTTCTCATTCTCGGCATTCGATGGGGCTTCGGCTTTTCGTGGCTTCCGTATCTCTACGTCTGGACGGTGCTTTGGGGCGTGACGATGCTCCTGCCGAAGGGGCTCTCCCCCAAGGCGCAGTGCATTCTTTACCCGATCGTCTGTGCCCTGCACGGGCTTTTCTTCGGGATTCTGTATGCTCCCGCGCAAGCCCTACTGTTCGGGCTGGACGTCAGGGGCGTACTGCTATGGATCATCGCGGGACTGAAGTGGGATCTGATCCACGCCGTCGGCAATTTCTGTGCCGGACAGCTCATCGTCCCACTGACTCGCCTGATGCGAAAGCTGCTTGAGAAGCAGTAAAAAAACGCTTTGCAAACCCGTTACAAGGTCTGCAAAGCGTTTTTCTTTAAAATTCAAATACGTCTTTGTCGGAGAGAATCTTCATCGGAATGCCGGATTCCTCGGCGAAGCCGGCCACAATGGCCTGAGACCCCTCGCGGTCTTCGATGATCGCTCTGCCGTGATGGTTGAAGAACAGCCGTCCCACCTTGCGGTCGATGGCGTATCGGCAAACGTCCTCAATCTGATGGTGTCCCGTTTCGTGGATCAAAAGATCGCATCCGCCCGACACGAACGGATCGAGCTCATCCGAGGTTTTCACGTCGCCCGAAAAGACAATGCGCTTGCCGCAGGCCTCGATCAGGAAGGAAAAGGCGTGCCAACCGTTGGAGCCGTCTTCCTTCATATGGCGGTTGTGAACGGCGCTGACGCGAACGTTCTCATCCTCAAACACAAGCCCGTCGTGCATTTCGTGCTCGGAGAGGGCAAAGCGGAAGAGGCGCGCCTCGGTATTGTTCCCGACGTACATTTTTTTGATCCCCTCAAAGCGATCCAAGCCGGGGAAAAAGACGTCGAGCGTGTTGTCGTTGTAGCACAGGGTGGTTTTTTGTCTGCGGCAGAGCTTGGTCATCACCATAAACAAATGCGGCAGACCGCAAATATGGTCGGGATGGGGATGGGAAACGAACAGCGCGCGCGTTTTCAGTACGTTAAGGCCCATCGTGTGGGCGGTGTAGCCGCAGCCCTCGCCACCGTCAAACCAATAGAGGTGATCGTTGACCTCAAACACCAACGAGCAGTGGTGCATTTCGGGGAAGGGCTCCGTCCCCGAGCAGGTTCCGAGAAAATGAATTTTTGCCATAGTTCAATCCTTCTTTCTTAAATGATCCTTGTAAAAAAAACGGCGTTACGGCTTGACCAAACGTAGTTTTAAGAGCAAACGAAGCACGGCCTGCCCCTTCGGGAGCATCAAAACGTCATCCTTTTGAAAGCCGCCCGAGAAAAACAGAGCCAAAACGTAAACGACGGCCGCCGCTCCGATCGCGCCGACGGTGGCGATTTTTGGAGAAAGCACGGCGGAAAGGGCGAGATGTGCGCCGATCGCGACGAGCCCGCAAAGCGCCGCCGAGATCAGCGGCTTGAGTAAAATAGAGCGGAAGGAAAGCCGATAATTGACGTAGCGGCTGAGAAAGAACATATTAAACGAGAACATCACAAGGTAGCAAAGAAGCGTCGAAAGCGGAATCCCGTACGGGCCGATCTCGGGAATCGCCGCCAGAAAATATACCGAAACGGCCTTAACTAAAACGCCACAGCAGGTCGAAAGAATGCTCTTTTTTTCGTGTCCGTAGGCTTGGAGCATGGCACCGCTGACGCTGATCATGCCGGAAAACACGATCGCGCAGGCCAAAATGGAGAGCATCGCTCCCGCCGTGGCATTGGAAAAAAGAGTCGATCCGTCCATTCTCAGCGCAATCGCCTCGTCGGCAAACAGAAGATCAATGATCGGCTTTGAGAGGCAGGCGAGCCCGAAGGCGCAGGGCAGACAAATGCAGGAGACGATACGGAAGGTAAAATCCATCGTCTTTTTTAAGGTCGTCTTGTCTCCCGTGGAATCCGCCGAGCTGATTGCGGGAATGATGCTGATGGCAAAGGGATAAACGATTGTGGTCGGCAGATTAAACAGCGTGACCGCCCGTGCCAT
>JAZRZQ010000112.1:0-3712 GCA_045601445.1 Eubacteriales bacterium
GATGAACTAAAGAATTATATCCACTACTACAACAACGAAAGAATTTCCTTGAAACTAAAAGGAATGAGTCCGGTACAGTACCGAACTCATTCACAAACAACTTAATATTTATTTTTGTCTAAACTTTGGGGTTCACGTCATCCACACGTCTTTTTGTCAGGCGTTGATGCTTTCAAACAGCTCTTCAATGGCTTCGCTGGGATAGGTTTCGATCGCACCGGCGTCGACCGCGCTTGCAATGGCGGGATCGATCGGCAGACGGGCAAAATGGGGGATCCCGAATTGCTTTGCCGTTTCCTCCACGTGGCTTTCGCCGAAGATATAGTGCTTTGCATTGCAATCGGGGCAGGTGTAATACGACATATTTTCCACCAGACCGAGGATCGGCACGTTCGTCAGTCTTGCCATTTTGACGGCCTTTTCCACGATCATCGTAACAAGCTCCTGCGGAGAGGTGACGATGATGATACCGTCAACGGGCAGGGATTGGAATACCGTCAGCGGAACGTCGCCCGTTCCGGGAGGCATATCCACGTACATATAGTCCACCTCGCCCCAGTTGACGTCCGTCCAGAATTGCTTTGCCGTTCCCGCAATGACAGGGCCGCGCCAAACCACGGGATCACTCTCGTTTTCCAAAAGCAGATTCAGGCTCATCAGACGGATGCCCGTTGCGGTGACGGCGGGGTTCAGACCGATCTCATCCGCCGTAGCCCTTTCGGTGATCCCGAAGGCCTTGGGAATGCTCGGGCCGGTCAGATCCGCATCCAAAATGGCGGTCTTTTTTCCTGCCTTCGCCGTAGCAACGGCCATCATTGAGGTCACAAGACTCTTTCCGACGCCGCCCTTACCGCTGACAATTCCGATCACCTTTTTGACGTTGCTGTTCTGATTGGTCTTTTCAATCAGGCTTTCTTTTCTTTCACTGCAGTTTTGTTCGCAGGTTTCGCAGTTATGGGTACATTCACTCATATTTCAATCCTCGCTTTCTCTAATCAATTATAATTCCTTTTTCCTTTTTGTCAACAAGATTGTCTTTACATTTTTTTCGAATTGAAGTATAATGGAAACGTGATAAAATGCGAAAAAATCGAAAGGAGCGCTGACATGAAGAAACTGCTTTCCTCTTTGCGGTCGGATCTTGTTTTGGTTTTACTTTCGGCGCTTTTGGCAGCGCTTTCCCTTCGCATTTCGTCCCTGTTCTCTTTGTCATACCTTGCCCTTGTTCCGCTTTTTTATGCCATTCTCAAACCGTATGGAAGGAGAAGCCTTATTCGCGCCTTTTTGCTCGGCTTCGGCTTCGGCTTTTTCTTTTTGGCTTTTTGCTTGAATTGGTTTTGCGAGCTTTATCCGCTCTCGTTTACCGGCATCTCAAAGGGAGCGGCGCTTGCCGTCGTTCTGCTCGGCTGGCTCGGGATCAGCTTTCTTCACGGCCTTCTCTATGCGATTCCAACTTTGCTCTGTCACCTTGCGTCTAAACGTGTTTCAAACCGTGCTTTTCTTCTTCTTGTTGCCTGCTTCGGCTTTTTGACGGTTGCCAAGATCACCTCGCTCGGGGAGCTTGCCTTTCCTTGGATTCGTCTCTCCCTCGGGCATTATCGCGCGCCCGTTTTCTTGCAGGTTCTCTCTTTATTCGGCACGGACGGTCTTGATCTTTGGATTCTCGGCATAAACGCGCTTTTGACCTTAGCCTTGCTGGAGAAAAACAAAAAAAGGATTCTCTCCCTTTGCCTGTGCGGAGCCTTGTTTGGCGCAAATCTGATCCTTGGTCTCGTCCGTCTGTACGCACCCTCCGAGCGGGAGTCGCTTCGTGTTGCTTTGGTGCAGGGAAACCTGCTTTCGGGAGAAAAGTGGGAATCGGGCGGCGGTGCTTATGAAACCTACGTCTCGCTGACGAGAAGCGCGGCTGAATACAACCCCGATCTTGTCGTTTGGCCGGAGAGTGCCGTTCCCGTCAATCTGTATTCGAATCCGTCGTATCTTTCGGATTATCAAAGCCTGTCCGAAGAGATCGGCGCACCGATTTTGATGGGATGCTTTTGGAAGAAGGACGGCGCGGTCACCAACAGCGCCATCCTCGTTGATGCCGACGGGATCAGCGAGGTGTATTCCAAGCAGCACCTCGTTCCGTTCGGGGAGAAGGTGCCGTATCGCGAGATCGTCTCGGCCCTCTTTCCCGCGCTGGAGCAGATCAATATGCTCTCCGAGGATCTTGCCGCAGGCAGCGGCCCCGTTTTGCTGGAAGGGGATCGCTGTGACTTCGGTGCGGTCATTTGCTTTGAGTCCGTGTTTCCCGAATTGTGCCGCCAAAGCGTCAAAAACGGCGCTCAGATGCTTGCCGTGGTCACCAACGATTCGTGGTATAAGGATTCTGCCGGTGTCTATCAGCACCTTGCACACAGCGTTTTTCGCACCGTCGAGAACGGCAGAGCCGTCGTTCGCTGTGCCAATTCCGGTGTCAGCGTGCTGATCTCGCCGGAGGGAGTCATCACCGAGGAGCTTGGCCCGCTGGAGCGTGGACTTGTGGTCGGGGAAGCTGAAAAAAGCGAAAATCAAACGCTTTATACCCGTCTCGGTGACGTTTTGTATCCGCTTTTGCTTGTGAGCGCAGCGATTTTTTATCTTGTCTTGATGATTCGCGAAAGGAGGGTGTGCCGTGAAGGAAAAAAAGGATCTGATCTGCATTGAAGGTGAGATCGAGGACATTATCTACCAAAACGATGAAACGGGCTATACCGTATTTGCCATCGAGTGGGAGAGAGAGCCCGTCACGGTTGTCGGCACTCTGCCGCGCGTGATGGTGGGAGAAGCCATCCGAGCGATGGGGGAATGGGTCAATCACCCGACCTACGGAAAACAGTTCAAGGTCAGCTATTTTGAAAAAAATATGCCCGTGGATGCCAATGCAATGCTCCGTTACCTCTCGTCCCGTGCCATTCACGGCATCGGCCCGAAGCTGGCGGAGAAGATCGTCAATCGCTTCGGAGAGGATAGCTTCGAGGTCATCGAGAACAACCCTGATCTGCTCTCCGACATCCCCGGTATCTCCGTAAAAAAAGCCAGAGCAATGTCCTCTGCCTTCCGCGAACAGTTCGGCGTTCGCAATATTATGATGTTTTTCAACGAATACTTCGGGATGACGACCTCCATTCGCATCTATAAGCGCTTTGGGAATCAAGCCATTGAGATCGTCAAGGCCAATCCCTACGTGCTCTGCGAGCAGATTCACGGCATCGGCTTTGAACGGGCCGATGAGATGGCCGCAAGGCTCGGAATGGAAAAGGACAGCGAGGAGCGCGTGCGCGCGGGGCTGATCTACGTATTAAAATTCAACGCCTCCTCCAACGGGCATTGCTATCTGCCCGAAAAGAAGCTCGTTTCGGCAACCGCACAGCTCTTGGACGTATCCGAGGAGCGTGTGGCGACGGTGCTTGGGATCATGACGAAAAAGGCTGATCTGATCGAGCAGAGAAGCTCGGAGCATCACGCCGTATATCTGCCCGAGTATTTTCACGCGGAGCTGACTGCGGCAACGAAGCTGGTCGAGTTGTCCCGCATCGATCTGTTCGGAACGATCGAGAACGTCGACGAGCTGATACAGAAAACACAGCTTCGCGAGAAAATCACCTACGATCCCGAGCAGGCCCGTGCGATCCGCAGTGCGATCGAAAATCCCGTCACCGTACTGACCGGCGGCCCCGGCACGGGCAAA
>JAZRZQ010000113.1:0-7961 GCA_045601445.1 Eubacteriales bacterium
AGGTAACAAAAATACCAAGCTGTGCCGCGGCACCGAGAAGAAGACTCTTCGGATTGGCAATGAGAGGACCGAAGTCGGTCATCGCGCCGATTCCGAGGAAGATCAGACAGGGATAAATACCCAATTTGACGCCGAGATACAGATAATCGATCAAGCCTGCAGCACCGGAAGAAAACATTTCCCAATGAACGTGTCCGTCAGCAAAAAGCTCTGCGTGATACATTTCGCTGCCGGGAAGGTTCGTTAAGAGCATACCGAAAGCGATCGGAAGAAGAAGCAGCGGCTCAAATTTCTTCACAATGGCAAGATACATCAAAACGAAGGAAACAAGGATCATAACAAGCGCCTTCCAATTTCCCCCGGAAAGAAGCTGAGAGAGACCGGTATCGTTTAAAAAATCCTTAATAACCTCTACCGGTGAAAATACTTCATCGGTATTTATGTCCTGTCCTCCCTGCACATCCTCGGCGAAAACAGGAATGGAAAGTGTAAAAAGCAGGGAGAGAGTAAGTAAAATTACGAGAAATTTTTTCATAGTAATTTATTATTACGCAATGGTGCAAAGATGAGATCCGGACTCAACGGTAGCTCCCTTGGTAACGGAAACGGCGGAAACGGTTCCGTCAACGGGAGACATAATCTCATTTTCCATCTTCATAGCTTCGAGAATGAAGAGCACGTCGCCCTTTTTCACGCTCTGTCCTGCAGAAACGTTAACCGCAAGAATCGTGCCGGGCATCGGAGCGTTGATTACTTCGCCACCGGCAGGAGCGGGTGCGGGAGCGGCGGCAGGAGCGGCGGTTGCAACGGGCTGTGCAGCGCCGTCGATCAGTTCAATCTCAACTTCATAAGAAGTTCCGTTTACGTTTACACGATATTTTTTCATTTTAGTATCTCCTTTTTGTCAGTTAAATTTTTTTGATGGAAACAATGCGAATTCCGTCGACGTCAACACCGCATTCCTCGGCAATGGCAACGCCGATCGCCGCAATGATTTCCTGTCTGTTTGCGGCAACGGGGGCTGCGGGAGCAGCCTGAATGGGTTTGGGCTGCGAAATCGGAGTTTCGGATTCTTTGTTTTTTTCGCTAAGAGCGCAGATTGCACCGAGAATTTTGCATAAAAAGATAATGCAAATCAACCCGATGAAAACCGTCGAAAGGCCCATAGCAATTACGAACCAGCTTGGGATTGCCATAATCTTCCTCCTTAAAAACTAATTGTTAACATTTTAACGCAACTTTTTTTCAAATTCAATATGAAATTATGTTTTTCCACAAATTAAACAATAATTTACTTAATTTTGTAAAACGAATTATGAAATTGTTTTTACAAAAGCATCAATAGCATATTGAATTTTGTTTTTATTTGTGATACAATATTTGGAAATCATTTCTTGGTAGGTTAACTTATGAATAGAAGACAATTAAATGAAGCGGAGCGAGCCGTGCTGGTAACTCGTTTGTTTCCCAACGTTATCAAAAGCGTTGAGGAAATTGAGGCACAGTTTCCTCCCAGAAATTTAAAGGAAGGCGCGGTTGTCTCCAGAATGGCGCCCAGTCCAACCGGCTTTGTTCATCTCGGTAATCTCGTTCAAGGACTGACCTCTGAAAGAATGTGCCATCAAAGCGACGGCGTCTTGTTTCTCCGCGTTGAGGACACGGACGCAAAGAGGGAAGTCCCCGGAGCAATTGAAACCTTGATATCGTCCCTGTCACACTACGGTATCTGCTTTGACGAGGGTGCGACTCTTGACGGAGATGCCGGTCAATACGGTCCGTACCGTCAGCGACAAAGAAAAGAGATCTATCACGTCTACGCAAAAAAGCTTTTGCTGGAAGGTCTTGCCTATCCCTGCTTTTGCACCGAGGAGGAGCTTTCCGAAATTCACGAGCAACAGGAAGCACAAAAGGCAAATTTCGGCTATTTCGGCCCATGGGCAAAATGGCGCGATGCTTCTCTTGAGGATATTATTCATCAGCTTGACGAGAATCATCCGTGGGTGCTGCGTTTTCGCTCTACCGGCTCGATTGAAAACAAGATCAAATTTACCGATTTGATTAAAGGCACGATGGAAGTGACCGAAAATGATATTGACCACGTCCTCTTAAAATCAGACGGAATCCCGACCTATCATTTTGCACACGCCGTGGATGACCATTTGATGCACACGACTCACGTAGTCCGCGGCGATGAGTGGCTTTCGACTCTTCCGTTCCACCTTCAACTGTTTCGCGCACTTGGCTTTAAGACACCCAAGTATTTGCACATCGGCCCGTTGATGAAGATGGACGGAAGCTCTAAGAGAAAGTTATCAAAGAGAAAAGACCCTGAATTGGCGCTGACCTATTATCGTTCCGAGGGCTTTCCTACTGCCTCTGTCTACGAGTACATCCTCACCATTCTTAATTCAAATTTTGAAGATTGGCGAAGAGCAAACCCCAAGGAACCGACTGACCGTTTCCCGTTCTCCTACAAGAAGATGAACCCGGCCGGATCGCTGTTCGATGCCATGAAGCTTCTGGACGTTTCTAAAAACGTGATCAGCAGAATGTCGGCCGAGCGGGTTTATGATGAGGTTCTGAATTGGACAGAGGAGTTTGATGCCGAGCTTTATCAGCTTTTAAAGTCCGATCGAGAAAAGGCGATCGCCATTTTGTCCATCGGTCGCGGAGGAGACAAGCCGCGCAAGGACATCGCCACTTGGCGTGAGATCCGCTCATATCTCGGCTTTTTCTATGATGAGCTTTTTGAGATCGCAGATCCCTTATCCGAGAATCTTGATCTCTCCGACGCGATTGAGATCCTCAGCTGCTATGAATCTCGCTATGATGAAACTGCGGATTCAAACGCTTGGTTTGAGGATATCACTGCGATCGCCGTTGAGCTTGGCTTTGCCGCAAAGCCGAAGGAATACAAGCAAAATCCCGAGGCGTATAAGGGCCACGTTGGTGACGTCAGCATGGTGCTGCGGCTTGCTGTTTCAGGCAAAACGGCATCACCCGATCTGTATTCTGTGATGAAGATTTTAGGAAAAGAAGCCGTGTTGCGTCGCATACGCTCGTACCGTGACACGTTGATGGAAAAGGAGTAAAGCTATGGAAGAAAACATGAACACAAATTTTCTTCAGGAAATTATTGAAAAAGATCTCGCGGACGGCGTGATCGACCGCTTGCACACCCGCTTCCCCCCCGAGCCGAACGGATATCTGCACATCGGCAGCGCAAAGGCGATCTATATCAATGCGATGTCTGCTAAGCGCTACGGCGGGTTGTTCAATCTTCGCTACGACGATACCAACCCCGTGAAGGAAGATGATGAATACGTTCAGAGCATTTACGAGGATCTGAATTGGCTCGGTGCAACGCCGACGGGCGGCGTGTTTTACGGCTCGGATTACTTCGATAAGTGCTATGAATTTGCCGTTCAGCTCATCCGTCAAGGGGATGCCTACGTTTGTGATCTGAATGCCGATCAAATGAGAGAGTACCGCGGCACTCTGACCGAACCCGGCAAGAACAGCCCTTATCGTGAACGCAGTGTTGAGGAAAATCTCGCGCTCTTCGAGCGTATGAAGAACGGTGAGTTTCCGGACGGTGCTTGCACGCTTCGCGCTAAAATTGATATGGCCTCTGCCAACATGAATATGCGCGACCCCGCCATTTACCGTATTTCTCATACCTCGCATCACCGTCAAGGCGATAAATGGTGCATCTATCCTTTGTACGACTTTGCTCATCCCATTCAGGATGCTCTCGAGGGGATTACTCATTCGATGTGCTCGATTGAATTCGAGAATCACAGACCTCTCTACGATTGGGTCGTGGATCATATCGGTTTTGAAAAGAAGCCGCACCAATATGAGTTTGCCAGACTTAACGTGACGCATACCGTGATGAGTAAGCGCTATTTGCGCCAGCTTGTCGAGACGGGTGTTGTAGACGGATGGGATGATCCCCGTATGCCCACGCTTTGCGGCTTGCGCAGAAGAGGCTATACGCCCTCGGCTATTTTTGAATTTGTCAAGCGCGCAGGCATCTCCAAAGCGTACAGTATCGTTGATATCGGTCTTCTGGAGCATTGTATCCGCGACGAACTCAACTTCAAAGCGCAGAGAAGAATTGCCGTTTTAGATCCGATCAAGGTTGTCATTGAAAACTATCCCGAGGGAAAGGTTGAGTATTTCCCACAGAATAACAACCCGAATGATGAAAACGCGGGTGTACGTATGGTTCCTTTCACGAAGGAAATCTTCATTGAGCGTGGCGATTTCCGAACCGAAAAGGTGCCCAAATTCCACCGTCTTTATCCCGAGAACGAAGTTCGTCTCATGGGCTCGTACGTCATCAAGTGCGTCGGTTATGAAACGGATGAAAACGGAGAGGTCAATTTGATTCGCTGCACCGCTGACCTCGAAACGGGCGGAAAGAATCCTTCTGACGGCAGAAAGATCAAGGGTACGATCCATTGGCTTTCTTCCGAGCATTGCATAGATGCAGACGTTTATAAATTCGGTAGACTTTTCACCGAGGAAAATCTCATCGCGCTTCCCGAAGGCAAAACCTACGGTGACTATCTGAATCCCGATTCCAAGGAGCTTCTTGTCGGCTGTAAGCTGGAGGAATGCTTGAAAGATGCAAAGCCCGGCGATCGCTTCCAATTCGTTCGCAACGGCTACTTCTGTAAGGATACGAAGCACGAGAACACCTTCAACGGCATCGTTGAACTCAAAGACAGCAAAGGAAAATAAAACAACGTAAAAAAATAGAACCGATCACTCGGTTCTATTTTTTTTGATAAGAAATTTATTCGGGCTGAGCCTCGGTTGCGCTCTCGTCCGAGATCGTAAAGTTGATGTCGTCGGCAGAGCTTTCTTCGAAGAAGCCATCGTCACAGCAATCGCAGGAATCACTGCACCATTCTGCACCGTCGTAGGCGAGCTTATCGTTCTTGGCTTCCATATACTCATTGTAGAGGAGGTAGGCACCGCCAAGACCGCCGAGAATACCCAAACCGAGAAAAGCGCGGGAAAGTTCTTTCTTGCGATCCGCATAGACGAATGACAAAACAAGGCTTGTGAAGGACTGTGCGACGAGGCAAATTGCGATAATAAATTTGGTTTTTCTGGACATCGTGTTTTTCTCCTTTTTTACTTTTTATTTTCACCCGATTTTGCAATCAGATAAGCATTCATAAATTCGTCGAGATAGCCATCCATCACTTTGTTGATGTCGCCGTTCTCGTGGCCTGTTCTGTGGTCCTTCGCCAAGGTGTAAGGCATAAAGACGTAAGATCGGATCTGGGCACCCCATTCAATGTTGGTCTTGACACCCTTGATATCCTCGATTTTTTCGAGCTGTTCGCGCTCTTTGATCTCAAGCAGCTTGGATTTGAGCATCTTCATAGCAACTTCTTTGTTTTGAAGCTGACTTCTTTCGTTCTGACAGCCGACAACAATGCCGGTGGGAATGTGCTTGATACGAATAGCAGAGTCGGTTTTATTGACGTGCTGTCCGCCCGCGCCGCTGGCTCGGTGCGCCTCAATCTCGAGATCTTCCTCTCGGATTTCAATTTTGATATTGTCATCAAATTCCGGCATAACCTCAACCGAAGAGAAGGAGGTGTGCCGTCTTCCGGAGGAATCAAAAGGGGAGACACGAACCAATCGGTGGACGCCGGACTCGGATTTTAAATATCCGTAGGCAAATTGACCTTCAACAAGGAAGGTAACGCTCTTGATGCCGGCCTCATCACCGTCAAGATAATCAAGAACCTTGAATTTAAAGCCTCTGCGCTCAGAGAAGCGCATATACATTCGGTACAGCATTTCCGCCCAATCCTGCGCTTCGGTTCCGCCTGCGCCGGGGTGAATGGAAACAATGGCGTTGTTTCGGTCATATTCACCCGAAAGCAAAAGCTTAATTTTTTGCTCCTCGTACGAGGCTTCGATGGTACGAATATCGGCTAAAATGTCGTCGGTAAAGCTTTCGTCGTCGTCTTCAATGGCAAGATCGATCATCTCTACTGTCGAATTATAAAGAGAAACAAGCTCGTCATAATCGCCAAGCGTGTCCTTGTATCCCTTTAATTCCGCCAAAACTTTTTGGGATTGATCGGGATCATTCCAAAAGTCAGAAGCAGAAGCAAGCTCCTCTAATTTCGCACATTTTTCTTTCAAAGAATCAATATGAAGCGAGGCGGCCAGTTCATCAAGCTTCGGCTGAAAATCTCGCAGCTGTGTGCGTGCCTGCTCAAGTTGTATAATCAAGGGTAATATCCTCCAAGTTTTTGCTATCAATCTATTATACTATGGAGAATCGAATTTGTAAATAATGAATTTATAAATTTTCAGGTTTTCCTTTAAATATCAAGGCAATTAAGAGGGAAAAGGTAATTGCGGCGCAGATCCCGCTTGCCGTAGCTGCAAGTCCGCCCGTAAAGATTCCGATAAAGCCTTGACTGTCAATCGCTTCGCGAACGCCTTTGGCAAGGGAATATCCAAACCCCGTCAGCGGAACGCTTGCTCCACAGCCGGCAAAGCGAACGATCGGCTCATAAAAGCCGATTGCGGTCAGAAAAACACCGGCGCAAACATAGCCGGTCAAAATTCTTGCCGGAGTCAGCATCGTTTTGTCGATCAGAATTTGTGCGATCACGCAAAGCAGTCCGCCGACCAAAAATGCATACAAATAAATCATTACGACTCCCTTCTGATCCTGACTAAATGAGCAATTCCCGGAATGCTTTCCTTTTGCAGAATCGTCGATGGATTAAGCAAAGCACCGGTTCCGATCAACAAAACGTCTCGATACGTTGCGTTTTGTAATCGATGAAAAATGATGGAGGAAAAGACGGTCGCAGAACATCCGCAGCCGGAACCTCCCGCCGAAACCTCTTGCTTGTCGCAGTCATAGATCATCATGCCGCAATCGATGGAATTTTTACTAACGTCATATCCTGCATTATCACAGAGCTCGGAAAAGATTCGGTGTCCTTCATAGCCGAGGTCTCCCGTTGCGATCAAGTCAAAATCGGATGGTGAAGTTCCGGACGAGGAAAAATATCTTACCAAAGTATCACAGCAGGCAGGTGCCATCGCCGCCCCCATATTGTTTGCGTCACAGATGCCGAGATCACGAATGATACCGGGCAAAAACTCGTCAACGAAAATCTTGTTCACACCCATCCTTGAAAGAATGGCGCAACCTGCTCCCGTTACCGTTGTTTGAGCTGTCGGAGTACGCTGACAGCCGTATTCTAATGGGTAGCGATATTGACGCTCTGCCGAACAAAAATGAGAGCAGGCTGCCGCTAATGCGGTATTCGCAAGGCCGCTCTCGATGCTTAATGCGGCCAGCGACATACCAAGAACAAAAGTAGAGCATGCGCCGTACAAACCAATATGCGGAATCTGCTTGTCCATCAGCCCGAAGGTCGATGCAGTACATTGATTGATGAGATCGCCTGAAAAGGCAAGGTCAATATCATCATATCCGAGATTCGCTTTTTTGATCCCGCATTCCGTGCAAGAACGAAGCATTTCGGATTCCGCTTTTTCCCAGGTATCCATTCCGAATCTGCTGTCATCGCTTATCAGATCAAAATAAGGCTTTAACGGTCCTTTTGCCTCTAAGCCGCCTACCGCCGAAGCACAAGCTATTATTTTTGGTTTTGTTTTGAAGCGAATTGGATGTCTTGACATAATAACCCTCTCAAAATCATTTCATATCCATATTGTTTCTCCGTTTTCCTCAAATTTATTCTGCAATATTTATGGCTTTTATATAATTTTCGAAGGATACGATTCTCTGAAAATCAGCTAAAATTAGGATGTAAACTTTTGTGTATTGTACCAAAGACAGTAAAGAATTTTTGTTTCAACCGGAGAAAATTGTTACTCACAGAAAAAGACCACCACGCTCCGACGTCGTGGTCTTCTTCTGAAAAGGTATTGATTGGATG
>JAZRZQ010000114.1:0-7223 GCA_045601445.1 Eubacteriales bacterium
AAGTTCGTCAGCCACTTTCTGTACTCGATGGGATGAAAGGTACTCATCTCAGCATTGATTGAATAGATTTCGCCAAGGTCGCCGTTTTTGATATGCTCAAAGCATTTCAAGACCGCGGGATTGTAGCGGTACATATAACCGAGCTGTACCACCAAATTCTTTTCCTTAGCGGTGTTAAGAATGTATTTGTATTCCTCCAGCGTGCCGCTTGCGGGCTTGTCCATGTGGATGTGCTTGCCTGCATCGATGCACATTTTGGCATATTTGGTCAGATCCCAAACGTCGCTTTCCACCAAGACTGCGTCGGATTTTGCAATGACCTCCTCCACGCTCAGACGTGGAAGACCTTCGTAGCCCTTCCGTTCTCCTCTTTTTTCCATCCAGCGCTCGTTTTCCTCGGCAAAGCCGATGACCTCAAACAGTTCGGGAAATTTCCGTGCCGCCTTCATTTTTGATTCGCCGTGATTGTGGCCGATGCCGATCTGCCCGACTTTTAACCTTTTCATTTTATCTCTCTCCAATCAAATACCGTTCCCATAGGGAAGTTTTTATCCTCACACAGCTGGTTATCAATCTCGGTGCAATCCTCGGGGGATACCACCCGTGACCGGATGTCAGCACAGCGATATCAGCGCAGCCGCCCTCTTTCAGGCAGCCCCACCGGTTTTCTTTTCCAAGCACTTTTGCCGGTGTGGATGTCACCGCCCGAAAAATATCCTCTTTTGTCATGCCTGCGGTCCGGGGCCATGCTCAGGCACATGGTCATGCCGAACCTGCCGTCCCAAACCCGTCCATTTTTAATCAGTATTTTTCCCATAGCATCCTCCAACGATCTGTGTCAGGACCTCCTGCACCAGATAATTATGTTCATAGGACCAGGGGTCTTTCTTTGCGCCTGTCACATAGTCGTGGAAGCACCGGAACTCCTCATCATATCGGCTCTCCCTGGGAAGATCCTCCACCGGGATCTCCACCTTCCTATCGTCATGGACCTGGGTAGCAAGTTGCCGATCAGACCAGGTCATGCGGCAGGGACGCTCCAGCGGCACAATGTCCACAGTGCCCTTGCTGCCGGATACCATCAGCTGCCGACGACCAAAGCCGTTGACCTCCACCGCAGAGGTGTAAATTTTTGCCATTGCCCTCGGGTATTCCAGCACCGCCAGCCCTTGGTCCGGCTGGGCAACCCCGTCAAGCCCCGATTGCTTATAAAATGTGTGTACCTTTTCAGGCTTGCCCAATATACGGATCACAAGATCCAGCAGGTGGCTGCCGAATATGTACATCCCGCCGCCGGGGAATTGGCTCAGCCACTGCCGGTACTTCACTGGATCGTGGGCGCTCATTTCCGCATTCACCGCGTAGATCTCGCCCAGCTCCCCGGAGTCCAGCAACTCCAGGCATTTTTTCACCGCCGGATTGTAGCGGTACATATAACCCAGCTGCAAAACAAGATTTTTTTCCTTTGCCGTTTGCAGAAGATGACCGAATTCCTCCGGCGTACCGCCGGCAGGCTTGTCCATCAGAACGTGCTTCCCTGCATCCACGCATTTTTGCGCGGTAGCAGTCAAAAGGGATATCTCCGTCTCCACCAAAACGGCATCGCTTTTTTCAATGATCTCCTCCGCTGTCAGTCGGGGAATACCTTCATAAGCAGGCAGGCTGCCACGCTTTTTCTGCCAATCATCGCTTTCCGGAGCGTAGCCCACGATCTCAAAAAGCTCCGGGAATTTGCGCAGAGTCTGCATTCTGGCAGCGCCGTGGTTATGGCCGATACCGATCTGCCCGATCCTGATCATAGGCTTCTCCAATCAAACACCGTCCCCATGGGGAAGTTTTTATCCTCACACAGCTGGTTATAAATCTCGGTGCAATCCTCGGGGGAAACCACCCGTGACCGGATGGGGCCAACCTTCAGCTTTCCTGCGCCCAACAGGTCCAAAATCGCACGGCAGTCATCATGGTGCGTCCAGTGATGGGGATAGGAGTCCACCCGGGGTCGTACCATATTGTGGGCGCCGATGATCTTTACGCCGGGTTTATGTACCTGGGCATAATAATCCACTGCATGATCGGAGACCCGGGTGCAGCCTAACAGAGAAACCCTACCCTGACGGGCCGCACACAGCAGTGCCTGCTGCATAGCCACGGATGCACCGGTAACCTCTACGCAGGCATTGATCCCCTTGCCACCGGTAAGCTCCATGACGGTTTTTACAAAATTTTCATCCGCCGGGTCCAATGCATAGTCTGCACCAAGCTCCAGCGCCATGGCTCTGCGCTCCGGGTTCAGATCCGCTGCAATCACCGGGTTAGCACCGCTAAGCGCGCAGAACTGAACACTGAACATACCCAAAAGTCCAAGTCCCATTATCATTGCGCTCTCGCCCAGCTCCAGTTCCAGCTTTCTGACACCGCCCAGCCCCATAGATGCGATGATGGTAAATACAGCATCCAGAGAATCGACTTTATCGTTTTCGATTTTGGTGAGCCTGGTTTGGCTGATCAGACTGTACTGGGAATGTCCGCCGTGGTAGACCAGCACCCGGTCACCAACAGATAATTCTGTAACCTGCCGACCGATTTCCACTACCCGTCCGATGCCGCAATAACCGATGCCCGTAGGAAACACCTGTCGGGTATTGGGCATGCCCAGCAAGTACGCTCTTTCCGTACCACCGCTGACGACGGTATATTCCGTTTTTACCAGAACCTGATCCCCGGCAAGCGCCGGCAGTTCTCGCTTCTGCAGATGCGCCACACCGGGCTGCGTAAATACCACTCTATTCGTTTCCATAACAACCTCCATTGAAATTGTCTTTCTTTGATTATAGCCCCTCTGCCGTGTATGTAAATGGAAATTGTGATTCTTTTATCAATTTTGATACAAATTTCCTTGCACTTTTTTCTTGAATATGTTAGAATCCTGAGTAGAGGTGATCTTTATGTTTTTCGATTTTGACTCCGAATTCACCCCCACACAGGTGGTCTCCTCCTATCGGCTTTTATCCTCGCCCATCGGTGTGGTGACCCGTCAGGCAGGACGCAAGTGCTGGGGCATCGCTCTGAAAGCCGGGGGAAAAACCTACTATCATCAGGACGGAAAAGAGATCCTGTCGGATAAAAATCATATTGTCCTGCTGCCCAAGGGGGCCCGGTATGAGTGGACCTGCGTAGAGCAGGGGGAATGCATCGTCATCGACTTCAACACACTCGAGGAGGGGCGTACGATCCGCTCAGTGGAGATCAGCGACAACAGCTTTATTCTGACCGCTTTTGCCAAGCTGGAAAAAACGATGAGTCAGGACGATGCCGCCAGCCGATTTGAGTCCATGCAGCAGCTGTACGGGCTGCTGGTGTTTTTAGCAAAGGCTGCGAACAAGAAATATATTCCCAGGGATAAGAGGCACCTGCTCAGCCCTGCAGTGGATCATATGACAGGAAATTACGCCGATCCCGAAATCAACAACACCCACTTGGCGTCCCTTTGCGGCATGAGCACCGTCTATTTCCGCAAGACTTTTGAGGCCGTCTACGGTACGCCGCCCATCCGTTACCTGCATGATTTGCGGATCAACAAAGCAAAAGCCATTCTCTCCGGTGACTACGACTCCATCAGCCAGGTTGCCGAAAGCGTCGGCTACAGCAGCGTTTACCACTTTTCCAAAATGTTCAAAATCTACACCGGCATGAGCCCCACTGAATATGCAAAGGCATCCCGCTGACGCGATGCCTCAGACCGTCCTTCGAACGTGATGTGCGCCCTGCGCCTTTTTGACTTAAGCGATTCAAATACGTATTGAAAAATCGGTGGACTTGGTGTATAACTGTAATAGATCATCCCCGAGAGAAAACCTTATCACGATTTGCAATCAAGGCCCAAAGGAGTTCAAGCTGAAATGAATTACAACAAATACCGTTCGATTTCGCATTATCGGGTGTATCCGATTATTATGAAAATCGGCGTAGAGCAAACGATCACCATCGAGCCTATCGGTTCTTGCAAAAGATTTCGGGATGATGCCGATTACTTTGTCAAGATCATTCCCAACGACAGCTACAACGTAAGCAGCGCTTACGTCAAAAGCTATGGCTGGGATTCGATTCCCGTGAAAAGCGAAAACGGCACGATCCGCTTGACGTACACCTTCCCCTCGGAGCAGAGGTGGACGATCGCGCTTTGGACGAAAGAGAGCTTCGAGAAAAAAGCACGTCCCGAGGAGTTTTACGTTTATTCCTTAAAGGACGATCTGTACGAGCTTACCCCCTATATCGGAGATCTTCACTCGCACTCCGCACAGTCGGACGGCAGAGACGATCCCGCCATCCTTGCCGCCAACTACCGAAAGGCGGGCTTTGACTTCTTGGCGCTGACCGACCATCGCCGTTGGGAACCGTCCGATCAGATGATTCGGGCTTATTCCAAGGTTCGTCTCGGAATCAAGCTGTTCCACGGAGAGGAGGTTCACGATCCTACGGGATGGATTCATATCGTCAATTTCGGCGGAAAGCATAGTGTCAATGCGATCATCGACGCGGACCCCGACGCGATGAATCAAAAGATACAGGCAATGGCAGATCAAATGCATTTGCCCGAAGGCGTAAACGCCTTTGATTACGCCTACCGCGTATGGATCACCGATGAAATCCACCGCGCCGACGGCCTTGCCATCCTTGCGCACGCGTGCTGGAGAGCAGGCAGCGTGATGCTCAACAGCGTGAGCAATACAATGTATGATTACGATATCGAAACCGGTCTTTGCGATGCCGTAGAGCTGGTGACGGGACAAACGCCAAAGGAAAACAATCTGCAGGTCGCGCTCTATTACGATCAGATCGCGAAGGGACGGAAGGTGGCCGTCGTCGGCTCGAGCGATACGCACGGAACCGACCCCGCAAAATATTTCGGTGTCGCAAAAACGATGGTGTTTGCCAAGGACAAGGAGTTCGATTCGCTCCGCGAGGCCATCAAGAATGATAATAGCGTAGCGATCGAAACACAGCCCAATGAGGAGCCCCGCGTATACGGCCCTTATCGCTTGGTCAATTACGCGCAGTTTTTGCTCGATTGCTTCTTTCCTCTCCACGATGAGCTTTGCGTTGAGGAGGGCGTGCTGATGCGCGAATACGTGCTGGGCTCCGTTCAGGCGGGCGAGCGTCTGACCGAGATTTCGGGGCGCGTAGAAGCCTATACGAAAAAAATACTCCGTAACCGGACCTGATGAGAGAGGGCTTGCTTATGATCTCAAAAGCGGCATTTCTCTCGGCAAGCAAAGAATACAACACCATAGAAAAGAGCGTGCCTGCATAAAACTGCATCAATATCAATAAAAAGAGGGAGAGATCAAGATGGAAAATTCTTTGGACAAGTTCCGAAAAAAATTACAACAGGAAGAGACTCTTTATTATACTTGGAAACAGCGCAAGCGCATCCGCGATACCGCCATGGGCATTTTCTTTGCGGTCGCGGTGTGGTTGCTTGCGTTTGTAACGCATTTTTCTTATGCCGCCTGCTTTGCGCCGATTACCTTTCACCGTAAGCTGATCCCGATTTCCGCGCTTTGGGATAAGCTGGATGTTTTTTTAAGGGAAAGCCCCAACAACGTCATCGTTGTCTCCACGGGCGCGGTCCTCGCGCTTATCCTCATCGGCATCCTCTTGGCCGTCGTTTTGCGTCTGTCGACCAAGAAGGTAAAGATCTGCAAAAGGGACGCTTTGCCCGCGCTTGAAATCAACAGCTTGGAATCCGCCTTGAAGCGTGCCGAAACGCTCGACGATCTTTGGTGGAAAAAGCCAAAATGGCTTTTGATCGCCTTGATTTTCGGCTTGGTGGGCGTTGCCGGGATGGCAACCGTCTCTACCGTGATGTGCCAAAATGCGTCCGCCGGCGAGGAAGCCGTGCTTGACAGCATCTTCATCGGCATTCAGAGTGCTTTTTGCTATGCGGTCACGTGGGGCGTCCTCAAGCTTTTCGTCCATACCCCCGAACCGTCGGAGCAGAACGCGCACAAGATGGTTCTGGCTCTTGAGCGCGAGATCAAAAAGCAAGCCGAGATGGCGAAAAAGGTTGCCGAGGCGGCCGAAAAGCAAAAGAAGCTCGAGCAGGCCATTCGGCTCTTTTTGGACGGCAAATACCGCGAGGCCAAAGAGCAGCTTTCTCAATTCGGTTCCACCAAGTGTGGGGACGTTATTGCCATTCGGGTTCTTTCGGATCAAGGGAGCGGCAAAACGCTCAAAAGCCTGCGGACATCCTACGATCAGCTTTGGAAAGCAAAGGACTTAGGCTTTTACAACGACAAGATCCGTCAAGCGGTTGATTTCGCGTTAGAGAAGGTGACCCCCACCGTGCGCGAGAAGGCGCAGGAGGATTTGTTTAAAATCTTCCAAAGCTTTTTAAACGATCATTACGGCAGCGTCATTTACGATTGCGAGCCGCACGTCGAATACGGACATCCCGATGCCACGATTATGCAGATTCTATGCAAGATCCAGACCTCGACGAATGTCAGCGCCCGCACCTATGCGCAGTGGCTGGAGCAGATCAAGGTCGCCAAACGCCGCGGCGTGGTGGATTTTCTGGAAGAGATCTCGGAGGAGATCGTTGCCAAGCTGGAAAGCAACATTCGCTACAAGCAGGAGCTGGAGGAAGAGGAAAAACGCAGAGCACGGGAAGCACCTTCCTTCTCACCCGCGTTTTATCAGGGCTTGGGCAACGCCATCCCGACTTGGGCGGAGGATAGCGGTTGGACGGATTTCAGAACGGGAGAAACGCTCTATCGCGTGGAAGGGCGCATTGTCAATGCCAAGGGCGAGGAGGTCTCTGCCGCCTGGTGGGAATGATCCGCCCCCTCATGCGTACCTGCCGTAGAGCAGGTACGCAACGAAATGTGCCCTTACGGGCAAGTGAAATCGCTTCGCGGTGAAATATTTGCTTCGCAAATGTGAAATGTCAGCTTGCGGGGACGTGGGCAAATTTCATTTCACATCGAGCAGGGCGAGATATTTCACAATGTGCGTTAGCACATTATTTCACGTTTTGCAAAAGCAAAACATTTCACTATATGCTTTTGTGACTACAAAAGCAGTGCTTGTCAAGAAAAAAGGACGAAGAATCTTAACAATTCTCCGTCCTTTTCCTGTCGGTAAGCGTTCTTCCATTAGATACTGCTCTATCGTATGCACTACCATAGGAGGTTTTGTTATTTTTGATTCTCAAAGCAAAA